>CAXUCL010000022.1:0-388 GCA_964249395.1 uncultured Rhizobiaceae bacterium | reverse complement strand
CGGGCGCATCGTCCTGACGGCGGCGCTCGCCGCCTCGACCATGCTCTCCGAACCCCTCTACGCCTTCGCCGGTGATCGCGGCGAGATTCGTGTCGCGCAGGCCGAGCCTGAGGCCGAAACATCTGGCGGATCGGACGCGGAAGCGCCAGCCCGTCCGCGTCGTCAACGCCAAGCCAATCCCGAAGGTGACGCCGAGCAGGCACCGTCCTCGCGTCGCCAACGACGGGCCGAGCCCGAGGCGGGCGGCGATGAAACGCCTACCCCGCGTCGTCAGCGCCAGGCCGAACCTGCCGCTGAGGACGGCGAGGCCGCTCCGACGTCTCGCCGCCAGCGCCGGGCAGATCCCGAAGCCGATGGTGCAACGGACGAGGCGCCGGCTCGGCAACGT
>CAXUCL010000021.1:12051-27108 GCA_964249395.1 uncultured Rhizobiaceae bacterium | reverse complement strand
GGCCGGTTGTTCTACCGGGGGCTCGACGTGGAGGAGTTGGCGGCCGGGAGTAGCATCGAGGAGGTGGCGGCCCTGATCTGGGCGGGAGATCCCGGTAAAGCGGGGGAGATCTTCGCCGCACAGTCGGAAGGATTGTCCCTGAGGGTGCGGGAGACGCTGTCGACGCTGGAAGGCCTTCCGCCCGTCGAGGTCTTCGAGTCGTTGTTGCCGGTGGCGGCGGCCGGCGACCCTGTCGGCTACGACTTGCGGCCCGCGGCCGTCGCCCCGACCCGCGGAAAAAAAAATCCCCCCCGCGCGGGCGCCGGCGGGGGGGGAGATCGTCTCGGCACCCAGGGGGGGCGATCTCGAGCGCCCCGCCAGCAACCGGGTGCGCGCCGAGATCGACCTGACCGCTTCGTCGTTGAACCTGCCCTGGCTCGGCTGGCGCAAGGGCAAGGGCGTCGACGCCGGCCTGTCCTTCGCCGTGGACGCGAATGGTGGCGAGACGTCGTTCGGCGATCTCGCGCTGAAGGGTCAGGGCTTTTCCGGAAGCGGTCTGGCGAAGGCCGACGAACGGGGTCTGCGCTCGCTGGTCTTGCGAAACCTCAAGCTCAATCCCGGCGACGACGTCGCCGTGAAGGTCGATCGCGTGCAGAACGGCTTCACCGTCGCCGTCGAAGGCGAGCAGTTCGACGCGCGGCCCCTGCTCGCCAACATCCGTGCCGATCTCGGCAAGAAGGCGGGCGAGACGGAGAGACGGAAAGGCAAGGAAATCGACGCTTCGGTCGCGTTCGATCGGGTCGTCGGCTTCGGCGGACAAACGGTCGCCGGTTTCCGCATGAACTACGCTGGCAGCGGCGCACGGATCGCGGCCCTTGCGATCGGCGGGCAAACGGGCGGCGGACCCTTCAGCGTCGATTTCTCGCCACGCGGCAACGCAGGATCGATCGATGTCGCGGCGACGGATGCCGGCGCGTTGATCGACTTCGCCGGCGCCTATCCGCACATGGCGGGCGGCCGGCTTTCGCTGTCGCTGCTCGGCTCGCCGAAGGACGGTTATGCCGGCCGGGTCGAGGTCCGCGGGTTTGCCCTGGTCGACGAGCCGCGACTGTCGCGCCTCGTCGCGGCGCCTCCGGCATCGAACGGCCAAAGCCTGTCGCAGGCGGTCGGCCGCGAGCTGCCGGCCGAGCGCGCGACGTTCGACCACGCGTCGGCCGACATCCGCTTCGGCAAGAACGGGCTGCGGATCGCGAACGGCATCGTCCGCGGTCCGATCTTCGGATCGAGCTTCGCCGGCACGCTGTTCGACGCGAGCGACTCGATGGACGTCACCGGTTCGTTCATGCCGGCCTACGGCATCAACCGCGTGTTCGGTGCCATCCCCGTGGTGGGTCAGATCCTCGGCAACGGCCGGGAAGGCGGGCTGATCGGCATCACCTACCGCCTGAGCGGAAAGGTTGCGGCGCCGAAGCTCGAAGTGAACCCGATCTCGGCCATCGCGCCCGGCATCTTCCGCAACATCTTCGCCTATCAATAGGCGAAGCGGCAGCCGGGATCAGACGGGCCGGACGAGAACGTGCTTCTTGCGGCCGACCGAAAGCTTGACGACGCTTCCCTCCAGAAGGTCGCCCGTTCCGACGAGCCGCTGCTCGTCGGCGACGGCCGCGTCGTTCAGCCGGACCGCGCCGCCGCGTATGTGCCGCCGGACCTCGCCGTTCGATGCGGCCAAGCCGGCCCGCACGAAGAGCGGCAGGATGCCGATGCCGTCGCGCAGTTCGGCTTCCGGCACCTCCACCGTCGGCAACGTGTCGGCGACGGCTCCTTCCTCGAAGGTCTTGCGCGCCGTCTCTGCCGCCGCCTCCGCCGCCGCGCGCCCGTGAACGATCGCGGTCGTCTCGGTCGCGAGGACCTTCTTCGCCTCGTTGATCTCCGAGCCCCCGAGCGCCGCGAGCCGGGCGATTTCCGGAAGCGGCAGGCGGGTGAAGATCTTCAGGAAGCGGCCGACGTCGGCGTCTTCCGTGTTCCGGAAATACTGCCAGAAGTCGTAGGGGCTGAAGAGATCGCCGTTCAGCCACACCGCGCCGGAGGCGGACTTGCCCATCTTCTCGCCGCTCGACTTGGTGAGCAGCGGCGTCGTCAGCGCGTAGAGCTGCGGGCCTCCCATGCGGTGGCTGAGGTCGACGCCGTTGACGATGTTGCCCCATTGGTCGGAGCCGCCCATCTGCAGCACCGTCCCGTAGCGCCGATTGAGCTCCGTGAAGTCGTAGCCCTGCATGATCATGTAGTTGAATTCGAGGAAGCTCAGCGACTGCTCGCGGTCGAGGCGCAGCCTGACCGAGTCGAACGTGAGCATGCGGTTCACCGAGAAATGGCGGCCGACGTCTCGCAGGAACTCGACGTAGTTCAGCTTCAGGAGCCAATCGGCGTTGTTTACCATCACGGCGGCGTTCGGATCGTCGTAGCGCAGAACGTTGCTGAAGACGCGCTGGATGCCCGCGATGTTCTCGTCGATCTGGTCCGGCGTCAGCAGCCGGCGCTGGTCGTCGCGGAACGACGGATCGCCGACCATCGACGTGCCGCCGCCCATCAGGCTGATCGCCTTATGGCCGGTCTCCTGCAGCCAGTAGAGCATGGTGACGGAGATGAGGTTGCCGATGTGGATCGACGTCGCGGTGGCGTCGTAGCCAACGTAGCCGCAGATCGGCCCCTTGGCGGCCAGCGCGTCGAGGCCCTGAGGGTCGGAGATCTGGTGAATGAAGCCGCGTTCCGACAACACGTTCAGGAGATCGGACCGGAAGGCGCTCATGACGGCAAGCTCTAATGCGGGCAAACGGCGTATGTCGGGAACGCGGCGGGTTTAGCAGGCCTTCCGCGAAAGGAAAGGCTGCGGATGATGGGCACCATGCCGCCGATGCTGGCGATCGGCCTGATGAGCGGCACGTCCATGGACGGCATCGATCTCGCGCTGCTCGAAACGGACGGCGAGCGGCAGGTGCGCCGCATCGCCGCCGGCAGCGTCTCCTACGAGGCGGCGTTTCGCGACCGTCTCGCCCGCGGTCTCGAAACGGCGAAACGGATCGAGCGGCGACATGAGCGACCCGGCGACTTGGCGCTTCTCGAGCGGGAGATCACCGACCGCCACGCCGACGCCGTGCGACGCTTCGCGGCCGAGCATGGGATCGAGCTGGCCAGCGTCGACGTCGTCGGGTTTCACGGTCAGACGGTCCTGCATCGGCCGGCCGAGGCCTTGACCGTGCAACTCGGCGATGGGCAGCGGCTGGCGGACGGCCTCGGCGTTCCCGTCGTTTACGACATGCGCGCCGCCGACATGGCGGCGGGCGGGCAGGGCGCGCCGCTGATCCCGGCCTACCACGCGGCGCTGGCGGCCTCGCTCGACGGCGAGGGGCCCGTCGCCTTCGTCAACATCGGCGGCATCTCGAACGTCACGATGCTCGACGGTGGGATCGAGCCGGTCGCCTTCGATACCGGACCCGGCAACGCCTTGATCGACCAGTGGGTGGCGCGGGAAGCCGGCATCCCGTTCGACCAGAACGGCGCAGTCGCCGCGGAAGGCGGCATCCTCGACGGCCTTGCGGAGCGCTATTTGGCGTCGCCGTTCTTCGCACAAGCCGCGCCGAAGTCGCTCGACCGCTTCGACTTCACCGTGCCGCCCCCGGAAGCCGGCAACCTGGAGGACGTCGCACGGACGCTCTGCTTCGTCGCGGCGCAATCGATCCTCAAAGCCGAGGATCACGTCGCGCGCGCGCCGAAGCGTTGGATCGTCGGCGGCGGCGGCCGCAAGCATCCGGCGATCATGCACGATCTTCGCGACGGCGCGCGGCGGCGCGGCGCGGCCGTGCAATCGGCCGAAGATGCAGGCTTCGACGGCGACGCGCTCGAAGCGGAAGCCTGGGCCTATTTGGCCGTCCGTTCGCTCAAGGAACTGCCGCTGTCTTGGCCATCAACCACCGGCTGTCGCGTACCGACGCCGGGTGGCGTGTTGGCCCGACCTACTTCAACCGCTTCGGCCTGACGTCGACCAGTTCGCCGTTCAGTCGTCGGTCGAGGTAGTCAGAGCATTCGGCGAGCAGCAGCTCGCTGTGCTCCGTGTAGAAGTGGTTCGCGCCCTCCAGCGTCTTTTGCGTGATCAGGATACCCTTCTGGGTCTTCAGCTTCTCGACGAGCGTTTGCACGTCCTTCGGCGGCGCGACGCGGTCCTTGTCGCCGTGGATGATCAGACCGGACGACGGGCACGGCGCCAGAAACGAGAAGTCGTAGGAGTTCGGCTGCGGCGAGATCGACATGAAGCCTTCGATCTCCGGTCGCCGCATCAGGAGCTGCATGCCGATCCAGGCGCCGAACGAGTAGCCGGCGACCCAGCAATGCTTCGAGTCGGGATGCAGGCTCTGGATCCAATCGAGCGCCGACGCGGCGTCCGACAATTCACCCGCCCCGTGGTCGAACTCGCCCTGGCTGCGGCCGATGCCGCGGAAGTTGAAGCGAAGCGTCGTAAAGCCCCGCTCCACGAACATGTAGAAGAGCTGGTAGACGATCTGGTTGTTCATCGTACCGCCGAAGCGGGGGTGCGGATGAAGAACGATGGCGATCGGCGCGTTCTTTTCCTTGCCGGGCTGATAGCGTCCTTCGAGGCGACCGGCGGGGCCGTTGAAGATTACCTCGGGCATATGAAATCCTGTAAACGCGGCCAGGCGTCGTCGAAGCGTGCCTTGACGACGACTGCGCAGCCGCTTAAAGCCAATTTAGAACGATTATAAACTACGGCGATCGGCGACTGCGCTATGTAGTTTAGCGAGCGGTCGGATTTCAAGAAATTTGCACTTCAGTCGCCTTGATGGGACGAACGAGCCGACGATGCCGGTGAAGCGACGCATCTATCTCGACCACAACGCGTCGATGCCGATGCTGGCGGAAGCCCGCGCGGCGGCGATCGACGCGATGGACGCGGCGGGCAACCCGTCGTCCGTCCATGCCGAGGGACGACGGGCGCGAGCCTTGATCGAAGACGCGCGCGCCGCGGTCGCCGAACTCGTCGGCGCCGAACCGGACGCGGTGATCTTCATCAGCGGCGCCAGCGAGGCGGCCGCGACCTGCTTGCAACCGCGATGGACGGATGGTTTGCGCCCTCGCGACCAACGCCATCTGCTTGTTTGCGCGACGGACCATCCGTGCGTCCGAGGAGCTGGCACGGGCTTCGACGCTGCCGCCGGATTGATGCCGGTGGATGCGTCCGGGCGTTTCGCGCCCGGCGCGTTGGACGACGTCATGCAGGCATCAGGGCATGGCGCGCTGCCCATGCTCGCGCTGACGCTCGCGAACGGCGAAACGGGCGTCGTGGCGGACACGGCCGACGAGGCCCTGCGACGTTACGCCGAGCGCGGCACCGTCGTCGTCGACGCCGTGCAGGCGGCCGGTCGAATGCCGATCGCCATCCGCGGCCTGCCCTGCGCCGCGCTGATCTTGTCCGGCCACAAGTTGGGGGCGATGACGGGCGTCGGCGCGATCGTGCTCGCCGACCCTGCGGTGCGACCAGCGCCGCTGATCGTCGGCGGCGCGCAGGAGGACGGGCGTCGGGCCGGAACGGAGGCCGTCGCCGCGATCGCGAGCTTCGGCGCGGCGGCCACCGTCGCGCGGCGGCGTTTGGCCGAGGGAACGGAACGCATGCTCGCGATGCGGCAAAGGCTCGAAAAGGACGTCGAACGTCACCCGGCAGTCCGGATTGTCGCCCGCGACGCGCCGCGCCTCCCGAACACGGTCGCGATCGTGGTGGACGGCGTCGCGGCGACCAGCGTCCAGATGGCGCTCGACATCGACGGCTTCGCCGTATCCGCCGGCTCGGCCTGCATGTCCGGCAAGGTCGGACCGAGCGCGGTTCTCACGGCGATGGCGGCAGCGGGTGCGCCGTTCGATCCATCCCCCGGCGCGATCCGCGTCAGCTTCGGCTTCGACACGGAGGAGGAGGACCTTCGCGCCTTCGCCGATGCGTTTCATCGTGCGGCCGGGCGCATGTCGGCGGTGGGCGGCAGACGTGCGGCCTGAAGGCCGCCGCGAGACGGGCGTCGAGGCTTAAAACCCGGCGTCTCGACACCATATGAGGCTGCGAAAGCAGCCGACCGCGATGATTGATACCGACCGGCAGGCGACGAGCCCGCCGAGTATGGAGCAGCGAGATGCCAGCAGTCCAGGAAACCATCGATCAGGTCCGCCGGATCGACGTCGACCAGTACAAGTACGGCTTCGAAACGATCATCGAGTCGGACAAGGCTCCGAAGGGCCTGAACGAGGACATCATCGCCTTCATCTCGGCCAAGAAGGGCGAGCCGCAGTGGATGCTCGATTGGCGGCTGGAGGCGTTCGAGCGCTGGAAGACGCTGGAAAGCCCGGACTGGGCCCGCCTCGACTACCCGGCGATTGATTTCCAGGACCTGCACTATTACTCGGCGCCGAAGTCGATGTCCGGTCCGAGCTCGCTCGCCGAGGTCGATCCTGAAATCCTGCGGACCTACGAGAAGCTCGGCATTCCGTTGAAGGAGCAGGAGATACTCGCCGGCGTGCGCAAGCCCGACGAGCCGTCCGAGTTCGGTTCCGAGGACGACTCCGGCGTGCCGGGCTCGGAGGGTAGCTATGGCGGTCGCGTCGCCGTCGACGCCGTGTTCGACTCCGTTTCGGTTGCCACGACGTTCAAGAAGGAACTGATGCGGGCCGGCGTGATCTTCATGCCGATCTCGGAGGCGATCCGCGAACATCCCGACTTGGTGCGGAAGTACCTCGGCTCGGTCGTGCCGGTATCGGACAACTTCTTTGCGACGATGAATTCTGCCGTGTTCACGGACGGCTCGTTCGTCTACGTGCCGCCGGGCGTCCGCTGCCCGATGGAGCTTTCGACCTATTTCCGCATCAACGAGCGCAACACCGGGCAGTTCGAGCGCACGCTGATCATCGCCGACAAAGGCTCCTACGTGTCGTACCTCGAAGGCTGCACGGCCCCGCAGCGCGACGAGAACCAGCTCCACGCGGCGGTCGTCGAGCTCGTCGCGCTGGAGGACGCCGAGATCAAGTACTCGACCGTCCAGAACTGGTATCCGGGCGACGTCAACGGCAAGGGCGGCATCTACAACTTCGTGACCAAGCGCGGCGACTGCCGCGAGAAGAACGCCAAGATCTCCTGGACGCAGGTCGAGACCGGCTCGGCGATCACCTGGAAATATCCGAGCTGCATCCTGCGCGGCGACGGCTCGCGCGGCGAGTTCTACTCGATCGCCGTGTCGAACGGCCGGCAACAGATCGATTCCGGCACGAAGATGATCCATCTCGGCAAGAACACGTCGAGCCGCATCATCTCGAAGGGCATTTCCGCGGGCCGCTCGAACAACACCTACCGGGGCCAGGTGACGGCGAACCGGCGCGCCACGAACGCGCGCAACTTCACCAACTGCGACTCGCTGCTGATCGGCGAGGAGTGCGGCGCGCACACCGTTCCCTACATCGAGGCCAAGAACTCGACGGCGCAGTTCGAGCACGAGGCGACGACCTCCAAGATTTCCGAGGACCAGCTGTTCTACTGCATGCAGCGCGGCATCCCGGCGGAGGAGGCGGTGGCACTGATCGTCAACGGCTTCGTGCGCGATGTCATTCAGCAGCTGCCGATGGAGTTCGCGGTCGAGGCGCAGAAGCTGATCAACATCAGCTTGGAGGGCTCGGTGGGATGAGCGATACCGTCGAGAACCTTGTGCTGGAACATCTTCGCAGCATACGGGGCGACATCGCTCGACTTGCCGACGGCCAGGATACGATGAAAACGGACTTCTCGATCATTCGGCAGCACGTCGCTTGCCTGGTTGGCTCGCAGACTCTGGACAACGGATCACAGGTCTCAAGCTCCGTTTCGTGCGGATCGAGCATCGGTTGGAACTGATTGATTGAACGGCGGCGTCCTTCGGGGCTGTCGACCGCGCGGACGGAACTACGCGAGGCGAGACGGCGGTTCGTACCGGGCAGGCCGCTGTTCCTCGACCGCGTCGCGAAATGGGGTTGGCGCATCATTCGCGGCGCCAGGATTGTAAGAATTTTCCTGTCCGTGCTTCGCTTCATTTTCGAACGCTGACCTTCGGGATACAGGTTCGACGAATGCGGCGAGACACGCGGTGGGTTCGATAGGAAACGAAGTCGGTATGCTCCAAATCAAGAACCTTCACGCGCGCGTCGCCGAGACCGGCGCCGAGATCTTGCGCGGCGTCGACCTGACGATCGAGGCAGGCGAGGTCGCCGCGATCATGGGCCCCAACGGCTCGGGCAAGTCGACGCTGTCCTATATCCTCGCTGGGCGCGAGGACTACGAAGTGACGGAGGGCGACATCGTCTACAACGGCGAGTCGATCCTGGAGATGGACCCGGCCAAGCGTGCGGCGGCCGGCGTGTTCCTCGCATTCCAATACCCGCTCGAAATCCCCGGCGTCGCGACGATGACGTTCTTGAAGGCGGCGCTGAACGGACAACGCAAGGCGCGCGGCGAAGCGGAGCTCACGACGCCGGACTTCATCCGACGGGTCAAGGACGGCGCAGCGGCGCTCAAGATCGACGCCGCGATGCTGAAGCGGCCGCTGAACGTCGGCTTCTCGGGCGGCGAGAAGAAGCGCGCGGAAATCCTGCAGATGGCGCTGCTGGAGCCGAAGCTCTGCGTGATGGACGAGACCGACTCGGGTCTCGACATCGATGCGTTGCGCATCGTGGCCGACGGCGTCAACGCGCTGCGGTCGCCGGAACGCGCGTTCCTCGTGATCACGCACTACCAGCGGCTTCTGGATTATATCGTGCCGGATCGCGTGCACGTTCTCTACAAGGGACGGATCATCCGATCGGGCAGCAAGGAACTCGCGCTGCAGCTCGAGAGCGAGGGCTATGGCCAGCTCATCGGCGAGGCCGCCTGAGATGAACGTGGTGGTCCCGTTGCGACGCCTGACGCCGGCCGAAGAGGTGGTGATTGGGCGGGCCGAGGTCGATCTCAGTGAAGCTGACGACGAGCGTCGCCTCGCTATCGCGACGCTGCGTCGCGAAGGCCTGCCGCATCGCCGGATCGAGGCGTGGCATTATACGGACCTGCGCGCACTGGTGGGTCGCGAGGGCGCGCTGTTCGCGCTGCCCAAGCGCGACGACGTCATGGTGCCGCTGCTGCCGAACAGCCATGTCATCGACTTCGGACAAGCCAGTCCGGGCGGGATTGACGGCGTCGCCGTCGAGCGAACGGGCATGGCTCCGGACTGGCGGCAGCGGATCAATCACCTCGACCGGGACTTCGACACGGTGCGGCTTCTCGCAACGGCTTTCGGCGCGACAGGCGTCGGGGTCAGGATCGAGCCGAACAGGCACCTCGATCAGCCGCTGGAACTGCGAGCGGTGAGCGGCTCGTCCGGCGAGCATGGGTTCGTGGCGGTCGAGCTCGGGTCCGGCTCGTCCGCAACGATCGTCGAGCGCCTCGGTCCCGGCCGGGAACGGGCGCTGTCCACCAGCGTGGTCGAGCTGACGCTCGGCGACGAGGCCGACGTGCTGTGGATCATCGATCAGGCGCGCGGTGCTGGGGAGACGCATCTCGGGCAGCTCAACGTCACGCTCGGCAAGGCGTCCAAGTTCCGCTTGTTCGTGCTGAACGCTGGCGGAGCCGTCGTGCGGCAGGAGATCCACGCGCTCGCCGCGGGCGAGGGCGCCGACATCCGCATGCGCGGCGTCAACCTCATCGATCGCGACCAGCACATCGACATCACGACGAGCCTCAACCACGTCGTCGCGCACACCACGGCGACGGAAGTATTTCGGAACGTCGTGTTCGGCGGGCACGGGGTGTTCCAGGGCATGATCCGCGTCGCGCGCGGCGCGCAAAAGACCGACTCGAAGCTCGCCTGCAACACGTTGCTGCTGTCTGACGACGGCGATTTCTCGGCCAAGCCGGAGCTGGAGATCTTTGCCGACGACGTGCTGTGCGGCCACGGCGCGACCGTCGCGGAGATCGATGCGAACCATCTCTTCTACCTGATGTCACGCGGCATTCCGGAGCCGCAGGCAAGGGCGCTGCTCATCCGCGCCTTCGTCGACGAGGTGGTCGAGGAATTCGAGGACGAGGCGCTGGTCGCGGCGCTGGAAGCGCGGATCGATAGCTGGCTCGGCCAGAACCGCTGAAGCGCGACGAACCCTTCGAAGGAGATCGAGATGAACGCCGAAGTGCCGATCCGGGAAGCTTCGCTCAGCTTCGACGTCGAGGCCGTGCGCCGCGATTTCCCGATCCTCTCGATGCACGTCTACGGCAAGCCGCTGGCCTACCTCGACAACGGCGCGTCGGCACAGAAACCGACGGCTGTCCTCGATGCCGTGCGGAAGGCCTATGCGGAGGATTACGCCAACGTCCACCGCGGCCTGCACTACCTGTCGAACAAGGCGACCGAGGAATACGAAGCGGCCCGTGAGACCGTCCGCGCGTTCCTGAATGCGCCGAGCGTCGAGGAGGTCGTCTTCACTTCGTCGGCGACCGAGGCGATCAACCTCGTCGCCCACTCCTACGGCCTGGCGGAACTCGGCGAGGGAGACGAGATCGTCCTCACGCAGATGGAACACCACTCCAACATCGTGCCGTGGCATTTCGTGCGTGAGCGCAACGGCGCGAAGCTCGTATTCGTGCCGGTGGAGGACGACGGCTCGATCGCGTTGGAGGCGTTCGAGCGCGCGATCACGCCGCGCACGAAGATGATCGCGATCACTCACATGTCGAACGTGCTCGGCACGGTGAACCCGGTGAAGGACGTCGCGGCGCTGGCCCGGGCACGCGGCATCCCGATTCTCGTCGACGGCAGCCAGGGAGCGGTGCATCTGCCGGTCGACGTGCAGGATCTCGGCGTCGACTTCTACGTGATGACCGGCCACAAGCTCTACGGCCCGACGGGCATCGGCGTGCTCTACGGTCGGCGCGAAATGCTGGAGCGGATGCGGCCGTTCAACGGCGGTGGCGAGATGATCATCGAGGTGACGGAGGAGGGCGTGACCTACAGCCCGCCGCCGCACCGTTTCGAAGCCGGCACGCCGCAGATCGTGCAGGCGATCGGGCTTGGCGCGGCGCTGAAATACATGCAATCGGTCGGCCGCGCCGCGACGCTCGCGCACGAGACGAAACTGCGCGACTATGCGCACGAGCGGCTGAAGGCGGTGAACAGTTTGCGCATCTACGGAGAGACCCCGGACAAGGGCGCCATCGTCTCCTTCGACCTCAAGGGCATCCACGCGCACGACATCGCGATGTTGGTCGATCGCGAAGGCGTCGCGCTTCGGGCCGGGACCCACTGCGCGCAGCCGCTCTTGAAGCGGTTCGGTGCAACGTCCACCTGCCGCGCGTCGTTCGGCATGTATAATACGACGGCCGAAATCGACGTGCTCGCCGAGGCGCTGGAAAAGGCGAGGCGTTTCTTCGCCTGAAGGATTCGCGATGACCGACGACATCGATACCGTTCTGACGCGGCAAGCGGCTTCCCACGACGACACCGCGGAGGCGAACGTCGCGATGGCGCGGGGGGAGACCAAGCCGTCGTCCATTCCGGCGGAAGAGCTGACGCGCCTCACGGACGACATCGTCGCCGCGTTGAAGACGGTCTACGATCCGGAAATCCCGGCCGACATCTACGAGCTTGGGTTGATCTACAAGATCGACATCGAGGACGACCGCAGCGTCCATGTCGACATGACGCTGACGGCGCCGGGGTGCCCGGTCGCTGGCGAAATGCCGGGATGGGTGGAGAACGCGATTCTATCCGTGCCGGGCGTCAGCCACGCCAGCGTCGATCTCGTCTTCGATCCGCCCTGGACGCCGGACCGGATGAGCGAGGAGGCGCAGGTCGCCGTCGGCTGGTTCTGACCGCTGCGCCGACCGGTGGTTGCGCGGCGCGATGCGGAAGGCCATTTTCAGCTTAGCGACTTGGAGTGAACGCGTTGGCCCGTTTTTCCGTGATGAGTTTGACCGAGGCTGCGGCTACCCGCGTCAACGAGATCGTCGCGACCCGTAGCGGTGACGCACTCGGCATCCGCGTCGGCATCAAGAAGGGCGGCTGTGCCGGCATGGAATACACGATCGACCTGGCGACGGACGCGAAGCCCGGCGAGGATGTGATCGAACGCGACGGCGCAAGAGTGTTCGTTGCACCCGAAGCCGTCCTGTTTCTGCTCGGCACGCAGATGGATTTCGAGGTCACGCAACTGCGGACCGGGTTCACGTTCCGCAATCCGAACCAAACGTCCGCCTGCGGTTGCGGCGAGTCGGTCGAGCTGAAGAAGGCGGACTTGGCGGCACTCGCGGCACAGCCCGCTTGAACGCGAGGCGGTGATCGACGAGGCTTTTCTTCGAGACCTTTTCGCGTCGGAGGGACCGATCGCAGTCAAGCCGATGTTCGGCGGTTGCGGCGTCTACCTCGACGGCGTGATCGTGGCGATCGCCATGCGGGACGGCTCGATCCTGCTCAAGGGTGACGAGACGACGGCGGACGAATATGCGGCGGCCGGCAGCGAGCGTTGGCGTTACGCGCGGCCAGGCAAATTCGAGGTCGCGATGCCGTACTGGTCGTTGCCTTCCGAAGCGTTCGACGACCCGGAGGCCATGGCCATCTGGGCTCGCCGCGCCCGGCAAGCGGCGGAACGCGCAGCTGCCTCGACGAAGCGGCGGCGTCGTCGGGCGAGCTAGACGCTCGGGGCGATCAACATGAAGGCGGGAACATCGCTGCCGAAGCCGACCGGCGATGACTGATCGTCGCCGCCGCGACCCGGACGGCCGCTGTTGCGTGCGTTCGGTTCGTGGTTGCGCGAGCCTGTCGGTCGACGCGCGCTGCCGGACGCGCCGGCGTTGACGGCAGAGCGTGTTACCGCCGCCGGCTGTTCCGCGGCAGCAGCGACATTGCCTTCGCCGGCATGAACCTGCGCCGTGCGACCGCTCGAGCGTTCGACGCCGGGCTCCGTCGTACGGCTTTCGCTGCTTCGTCCCCGGCCCCCACCCCGTCGCGACGGAGAACCGGAGCGACGGTCATGACGCTCGCTGCGATCGTTCTCGCCGCCTTCGGTCGGGGGCGGCAGTTGCTCGACGGTCTGACCGTCCAGCCAATCAGGCTTCGTACCGAGCAGCTTCTCGATCGCATCGAGATACTTGCTGTCCGTGCGCGAGACCAACGTGAAAGCCTTGCCGGATCGGCCCGCGCGACCCGTGCGGCCGATGCGGTGGACGTAGTCTTCGGCGTGGATTGGAACGTCGAAATTGAAGACGTGACTGACGGCCGGGATGTCGAGGCCGCGCGCGGCGACGTCGGATGCCACCAGAAGCTGGATCTTGTCCTCGCGGAAGGCCTTGAGCATCGCCGTGCGGGCCGGTTGCTCCATGTCGCCGTGCAGCGCGCCGACGGAGAAGCCGTGCCGGGCCAGCGAGCGGAACAAGGACGCGACGTCGATCTTGCGGTTGCAGAAGATGATGGCGTTGACGATGTCGTCCTCGGCGCGGATCAAACGGCGCAGCGTTTCGCGCTTCTCCCAATCCTGACGATGGGTGGCGACGAGCTTCTGCTCCACCGTCAACGCGGCGGAGGATGCCTTCGCGACCTCGACACGAACAGGATTCTGCAGAAACTGCTCGGTAAGGCGAGTGATTTCCGGCGGCATGGTCGCCGAGAAGAACAGCGTCTGGCGGGTGAACGGCAGCATCTTGCAGATGCGCTCGATGTCCGGGATGAAGCCCATGTCGAGCATCCGGTCCGCCTCGTCGATCACGAGGATCTCGGTGCCGGTCATCAGGAGCTTGCCGCGCTCGAAATGGTCGAGGAGGCGTCCCGGCGTCGCGATCAGCACGTCGGCGCCGCGGTCGATCTTTCGGTCCTGATCGCCGAACGACATGCCGCCGATCAGCAGCGCGACGTTCAGCTTCTGATCGAGGCCGTATTTCGTGAAGCTTTCGGCCACCTGCGCCGCGAGTTCGCGCGTCGGCTCCAAGATCAACGAGCGCGGCATTCGTGCCCTGGCTCGGCCCTGTTCGAGAAGGGTCAGCATCGGCAGGACGAAGGACGCGGTCTTGCCGGTCCCGGTCTGGGCGATCCCGAGCACGTCGCGCCGCTGCAGAGCGTGCGGAATGGCTTCGGCTTGGATCGGGGTCGGCGTGGTGTAACCGGTGGCCTCGACGGCCGACAGAACCTTGGCGCTCAGGCCGAGTTCGTTGAAAAGCATTGCGCTGGGCAGATCCCGCGAGTGACGAAAGGAAAGGCGCTTGCGCCTTCGGATTACCGCGTTCAACCGTGGCAGTAAGCCGAAGTCGTTTTAGAGTCAATCGTCTAGCCTGTTCCGCCACCCGCATCCGCCGATGGTTTTCCAAACGGCCGACGACCCTGGCCGAACGTCATTGCTCGGCGTAGAGCCAAGAACTCAATTCGACGCAGGACCGAACGTGTAGGTCAGGTCCTTCATGAAGTTGAGTTCGTAGGTCTCGGGGATCTCTCCGTCGCCGGGCACCACGTCGAAGAACAGCGTCAGGTCGCTTTCGGCCGGCGGCGCAGCCGCAGCGCCATCACCTTCCTCCGGAGCATCGGCACGATAACCGACCACCGCGCCGTCGACGCCTGCCACTTCCTTCACTTCGGTCGTCGACAGCACTTTCGCTGCGGGGCCGACGCGGTCGAGCTTCTGCACGAAGAAGCGATAGACGTCCTTGTCGGCCCCTCCGACCTGCATCATCACCGTGCGCCAAACGCCGCTGGCCTCGCCGTCCGTCCAGGGCCCGACGACCTGCACGTCCTCGACCTGCGTCGGCAGCGTTTCGGCCGCCTGCTGCATGACCGGATCGACCGGGGGCACGGCACCGGCGGCGGGCTCAGCCGTTGGCGCAGGTTCTTCGCTCGGCGCGCCGGCCGGCGCGCTCGCCGGCGGGACGTAGGGTTTTGGCGCTCCAGCCGCGGGCGGGCTTGCCGGCTCCGTTTGCGCGAAAGCCGGCAGCGTGGCGCCCCCCGCCCCAGCGCCCCCAAAAAAAACCCCGGAGAAAGGGGGCCACGCCGGGGGGGGCGG
>CAXUCL010000021.1:0-12041 GCA_964249395.1 uncultured Rhizobiaceae bacterium | reverse complement strand
GGTCTCTGTCGCGCCGAGCGCGCCAGAGCCCAGAAGAAGACGCAGGATCATCGGGGAACTCTCCGGTCGGGCAGGGCGAAACGAACCAAGCTGCGGTCAAAGGTCGAGATCGGTCGCGAAGGCGGCCCGCTCCTGGATGAAGCGGAAGCGCGCATCCGGCCGGTTGCCCATCAGCGCATCCACGGCGCCGGCGGTTCCGGCCTCCGGGGCTTCGTCGATATCGACCTTCAACAGCGTCCGGCGGCGGACGTCCATGGTCGTTTCCTTGAGCTGCGCGGGCAGCATCTCGCCGAGTCCCTTGAAGCGGCTGACCTCGATCTTGCCCTTGCCTTTGAACTCGCGGGCGATCAGCCGCTCGCGGTCGGCGTCGTCGCGCGCGTAGACGACCTTGCCGCCTTGGCTCAGGCGGTAGAGCGGTGGCACGGCAAGGAAGAGGTGCCCCTGCCGGATGAGCTCGGGCATTTCCTGGTAGAAGAAGGTGATCAGCAGCGAGGCGATGTGGGCACCGTCGACGTCGGCGTCGGTCATGATCACGACGCGCTCGTAACGAAGATCGGCCTCGCGGTACTTGCCGCGCGTGCCGCAGCCGAGCGCCTGGACGAGGTCGCCGATCTGCTGGTTGGCGCCGAGCTTGTCGCGGCCGGCGGAGGCGACGTTCAGGATCTTGCCGCGCAACGGCAGCACGGCCTGGCGCATGCGGTCGCGAGCCTGCTTGGCGGAGCCGCCGGCCGAGTCGCCCTCGACGATGAACAGCTCCGCGCCCGCCGCGCCGCTCTGCGAGCAGTCCGCGAGCTTGCCGGGCAGCCGCAGCTTGCGCGTCGCGCTCTTGCGGCTGACCTCCTTCTCCTGACGGCGGCGGATGCGTTCGTCGGCGCGTTCCACCACCCAATCGATGAGGCGGGCCGCGTCCTGCGGCGAGGAAGCGAGCCAGATGTCGAAGGAGTCGCGCAGCGATGCCTCGACGATGCGTTGCGCCTCGACGGTGGCGAGCCGGTCCTTCGTCTGCCCGACGAACTCCGGCTCCCGAATGAAGACCGACAGCATGGCGGAAGCCGTGAGCATCACGTCGTCGGCAGTGATCGCCGCAGCTTTCTTGTTGCCGGACACTTCCGCGAAAGCCTTCAAGCCCCGCAGCAGCACGGCGCGCAAGCCGGACTCGTGCGTGCCGCCTTCCGGCGTCGGAATGGTGTTGCAGTACGAGCGGACGAAGCCGTCCGCCGTCGTCCAGGACACGGCCCATTCCACCGCGCCGTGCCCGGATACCTTCTCGGTCCGGCCGGCGAAAGCGTGCGTCGTGATGCGCTGCTCCGCGCCGAGCGTGGTTTCGAGGTAGTCCTTCAGGCCACCGGGAAAATGAAAGGTCGCGCGCTGCGGCGTGCGTCCGTCGGCCGGCAGGAGAGCCGGATCGCAGGCCCATCGGATCTCGACGCCGCCAAAGAGGTAGGCCTTCGACCGCGCCATCGCGAACAGCCGCGCCGGATCGAACGCGGCCGTTCTGCCGAAGATGGCAGGGTCGGGTCGGAAGCGGACGCGGGTGCCGCGCCGGTTGTGCACTTCGCCGAGTTCCTCGACCGTCGTCACGGCCTGGCCTCGCTGGAAGGTCTGACGGTAGAGACGGCGGTTGCGCGCGACCTCGACCTCCAGCCATTCGGATAGGGCGTTCACCACCGAAACGCCGACGCCGTGCAGTCCACCGGACGTCTCGTAGACCTTCGAGTCGAACTTGCCGCCCGCGTGGAGCGTCGTCATGATGACTTCGAGCGCCGACTTGTTTCGGTATTTCGGGTGTGGGTCGATCGGAATGCCGCGACCGTTGTCGGTCACCGCCAGCGTCCCGTCGGCTTCGAGCGAGACCTCGATGAAGTTGGCGTGTCCGGCGACGGCCTCGTCCATGGAGTTGTCGATCACCTCGGCGAAGAGGTGATGCATCGCCTTGTCGTCGGTGCCGCCAATATACATGCCAGGCCGGCGGCGCACCGGCTCCAGCCCTTCGAGCACCTCGATGTCGGCGGCCGTGTAATCGGAAACGATCGGTTCCGCCGGCGCGGGCTGGCGGTTCGCCGCTACGAGCTTGCGGGGTGCCGGGACGCGAACGTCCCGCTTGCGCGCCGCGTTTCCATTGAACAGATCGTCGCTCATGCGGCGGCCGCGCGTCCGGTCGAAATGAAGCCTGCGATCCGGTTTTCCATGGCTTTCAGCTACACTTTCACGAAATGTTCTTCAAGCCGGCGCTCGCTCGAAGACCCGAAGCGGGATGTCTCATCGCATCATCGGAGAATTGGGTTGCCGGCGTGTTGCGATGACGCCAAAAGCTCCCGATGAGATTCCGTCGGTCCGTTCCGCCGCTCGCAGTCCTGGCGCTCCTCGCCGCCGGCATCGCCGCCGAAGCGATCGAGCTCGCGCCGTTCAAGGACGAACTCTTCGCCTACCCCACAGGCACGACCCGCTTGGACGGTGGCGATCGGACGACGGTCGCCTATTCGGAGCGGCGCGATATCAACGGGCGGGACGAAGTGCCCGAGCGACGCGTCAAGCTGACGTACGTCGACCCGGCGCCGCTGCGGCGGCAGGTCGAATTGGTTGTCGGCACGCCAGGCGGATCGGTCCGAACGATGCAGGTCGGCGAGCGCGCCGCACCGAGCGCGACCGTGCTGTTCATTCACGGCGGGAACGGGGACCGGCGCCTCGGCATGTACGACCGGACGTTCGGCGGCAATTTCAACCGCTTGAAGAATCTCATGTCCCGCGCCGGTGGACTCTACGTGACGGCCGATGCCGGGAGCTTCGGTGCGGCGGACGGCAAGCGCATCGCCGGGCTGATCGAGGTGCTGGCCGACAAGCCGAACGGGCCACCGCTCGTCCTCGCCTGCGCCTCGATGGGCGGCGAGTTCTGTTGGGACGTCCTGGCGCAGGCGGAGACCGCGCGACGCGTCGCCGGCGTCGTCATGTTGAGCGCCAACAACGTTCAAACGAAGGTGGATGCCGTCCGCCGGGCCGTTGGTCGACGGATGGTGCCGCTGGTTATCGTCCACGGTACGCGCGACAAGGTTTTCGCCTGGACCGGCGCGGAAGCGACCTATGAGCGGCTGCGCGCGGCCGGTGCGCCGATCCGGTTCGTTTCGATGGACGACGGCAACCACGGCACGCCGATCCGCATGGTCGACTGGCGCGAGACGCTGAACTGGATTTTCGCTCGCGCCGAATAGGCTCGGCAATCGAAGCACGTGCGGCTGGCTGGCTAGCGAAGCGTCGACAACTGGCCGCGAGGGCCGAGGGTCGTCAGGCGCGGTCCGCCGGAGCGGACCGCAACAACCTCGTCGTTGGATGGTCTACGTCAGGCCGCCGCCTGGACCGAAACGTCGATCGGGACTTCCGAGATCGTTTTCAGCACCTGCGAGGCGATCTGGTAGGGGTCGCCCTGCGAGTTCGGTCGGCGATCCTCCAGGTAGCCCTTGTAATCGTTCCGGACGAACGAGTGGGGCACGCGGATCGAGGCACCGCGGTCGGCCACGCCGTAGGAGAACTTGTTCCAGGGCGCCGTCTCGTGCTTGCCGGTCAACCGCATGTAATTGTCCGGACCATAGACGTCGATGTGATCGTGCAGGTTCTCCTCGAACCGTGCCATCAGCGCCTCGAAATAGGCCTTGCCGCCGACCTCGCGCATGAACTTCGTCGAGAAGTTGCAATGCATGCCCGAGCCGTTCCAATCGGTGTCGCCGAGCGGCTTGCAATGATACTCGACGTCGATCTCGTAGGTTTCGCAGAGACGCTGCAGCAGGTAACGGGCCATCCAGACCTCGTCGGCGGCCTTCTTCGATCCCTTGCCGAAAATCTGAAACTCCCACTGGCCCTTCGCCACTTCGGCGTTGATACCCTCGTGGTTGATGCCGGCGGCGAGGCAGAGGTCGAGGTGCTCGTCGACGATCCTGCGGGCGACCGAGCCGACGTTCGAGTAGCCGACGCCGGTGTAGTAGGGACCTTGCGGCGCCGGGTAGCCGGCCGTCGGGAAGCCGAGCGGGCGGCCGTCCTTGTAGAAGAAGTATTCCTGCTCGAAGCCGAACCAGGCGCCCTCGTCGTCGAGAATGGTGGCGCGCTTGTTGGACGGATGCGGCGTGACGCCGTCCGGCATCATGACCTCGCACATCACCAGCGCGCCGTTCGTGCGGGCCGGATCGGGGAACAGCGCGACGGGCTTGAGGACGCAATCGGAGCTGCGGCCCTCGGCCTGCAAAGTCGACGAGCCGTCGAAGCCCCAAAGCGGCAGGTCCTCCAATGCCGGAAAGGACGCGAACTCCTTGATCTGCGTCTTGCCGCGCAGGTTCGGAGTGGGGGTGTAACCGTCGAGCCAGATGTATTCGAGCTTGTATTTCGTCATCGTCATCCCCTGTCCTGCCTTCCGCAGGCTCCGAACGCTGCCGTCGCCAGCGAAGCAGCCCGCCGGTCCACTTGTCGTCGCGATACCACCACCCTTTAATGCAACATAATTATGCAAACCGCAAATAGACGCTTAAAGAGGCACCCGCTGTCTATTGTTTGTGCAAATTGGCTTGATACTGAGCAAAGCGACATTATTATAAGGAAAATACAGGAGTCAGATCATGCGATCCTTCCAGACCGGATGGACGGCCGAGATCATCCCGTTCCCAAGCTCAGGCGCGAGGCGGACGTCGGGAAATCGACCGGCGTTCCACGCGACGCTTCGATCGGATCCTGCCGTGGTCGAGACCGACGGGTGGTATCACGCGGCCGCCGTCGAGGACGAGCGTTTGGGCGTCGGCAAACCGCACTGAACCCGCAAACGAAAACCCCCGCTTGCGCGGGGGTAAGTCGGTCGCCGGGCGTTCGCTCAGTCAGAGCGAATAGTACATGTCGAACTCGACCGGGTGCGGCGTCATCTCAAAGCGCAGGATTTCGGCCATCTTCAGGTCGATGAAGGCGTCGATCTGGTCGTCGTCGAACACGCCGCCGGCCTTCAGGAAGTCGCGGTCGGCGTCGAGGTTCTCCATCGCTTCGCGCAAGGAGCGGCAGACGGTCGGGATCTCCTTCAACTCCTCCGGCGGCAGATCGTAGAGGTCCTTGTCCATTGCCGAGCCTGGGTGAAGCTTGTTCTTGATGCCGTCGAGACCGGCCATGAGCATGGCTGAGAAGGCGAGGTAAGGGTTCGCCATCGGGTCCGGGAAGCGGACCTCGATGCGCTTCGACTTCGGCGACTGGCCGAAGGGGATGCGGCAGGAGGCGGATCGGTTGCGCGCCGAATACGCGAGCAGCACGGGCGCTTCGTAGCCCGGCACGAGCCGCTTGAACGAGTTCGTCGACGGGTTGGTGAAGGCGTTCAGCGTCTTGGCGTGCTTGATGATGCCGCCGATGTAGAACAGCGCCGTTTCCGACAGCCCGGCGTATTCGTTGCCGGCGAAGGTCGGCTTGCTGCCCTTCCAAATCGACTGGTGGACGTGCATGCCCGAACCGTTGTCGCCGAAGATCGGTTTCGGCATGAACGTCGCCGTTTTGCCGTAGGCGTTCGCGACCTGATGGGTCACGTATTTGTAGATCTGCATGTTGTCGGCGTTCTTGACGAGCGTGTCGAACTTGATGCCGAGCTCGTGCTGGGCGGCCGCAACCTCATGGTGGTGCTTCTCGACCCTGACGCCCATTTCCGCCATCACCGACAGCATTTCGGAACGGATGTCCTGGCAGGAGTCGATCGGTGGGACGGGGAAGTAGCCGCCCTTTACGCGCGGCCGGTGCCCGAGGTTTCCCGTCTCGTACTCGGTGTCGTCGTTCGATGGCAGCTCGGTCGAGTCGAGCTTGAAGCCGGTGTTGTAGGGATCGGCCTTGTAGCGGACGTCGTCGAAGATGAAGAACTCGGCTTCCGGGCCGAAATAGGCGACGTCGCCGGTGCCGGACTGCTTGAGGTAGGCCTCGGCCTTCTTGGCCGTGCCGCGCGGGTCGCGGTTGTAGGCTTCGCCCGAGATCGGGTCGAGGATGTCGCAGAACAGGACCATCGTCGATTGCGCGAAGAACGGGTCCATGTGCGCCGTGTCCGGGTCCGGCATCAGCACCATGTCGGACTCGTTGATCGCCTTCCAGCCGGCGATGGACGAGCCGTCGAACATCGACCCTTCCGAAAACATGTCCTCGTCGACGATGGAAACGTCCATCGTGACGTGCTGAAGCTTGCCGCGCGGGTCCGTGAAGCGAAGATCGACGAATTTGACGTCGTTGTCCTTCAACTGCTTCAACACGTCGTTGGCGGTGGTCATGACGATCCTCTTCGATAGGCGTGGCTGATTGATGGGTGCGGCTCGACCGGCCGTCAGACGGCGTCGTTGCCCGTTTCGCCGGTGCGGATGCGAATGGCGTCCTCGATCGACGAGACGAAGATCTTGCCGTCGCCGATGCGGCCGGTCTGCGCCGCCTTGCGGATCGCCTCGACCGCCGGTCCGACAGCCTCATCGGTCAGCACCACCTCGACCTTCACCTTCGGCAGGAAGTCGACGACGTATTCGGCGCCGCGATAGAGTTCCGTATGGCCCTTCTGGCGACCGAAACCCTTCGCCTCCGTCACGGTGATGCCCTGCAGGCCGACCTCCTGCAGCGCCTCCTTCACCTCGTCCAGCTTGAACGGCTTGATGATCGCCTCGACCTTCTTCATCGATCTTCCCTTCGATGCCGTCCCCGGGCGACGTCCCGCCCATCGAGCCGAACGATGCATGAGCCATGCCAAGCGCCTGGCCAACCCGAGTGTGGCAACGGCGGCCCTCCGCTTCGGCTGTAGGCGGGGACGCCGCGGATGGCAACGGGGAGCGAGCCGTGATGCCTCGGATTGGTTCGTCGAACATCGGCTGGACAGATCAGGACAGCTGACATTGCAAATCGGTATGCCGAACCATGATGCAGAATGACGTCAAAACAGGCGAAGCGCCACGTTCCTCGGCATTGCTCACGCCGTTGGAGATGCAGGATGCCGACCGCTTGACCATTGCCGCCGGAACATCGGGCATCGCCTTGATGGAGCGGGCGGGGCAGGCGGTCGCGACGTTGACCACCCAACGCTACCCCGCAGCGAAGACCGTCGCCCTGCTGGCTGGACCCGGCAACAACGGCGGGGACGCGTTCGTCGCGGCGCGCCTGCTGCGCGAGGCCGGGCGCTCGGTCCGCCTGTATCTGCTTGGCAGCCGCGACGACCTCAGGGGCGATGCTGCGCTTGCGGCCTCGTCCTGTCCGGTGGACGCCGAGCCGTTGCGGCGCTTCGATCCGGACGAGGCGGACGTCGTGATCGACGGACTGTTCGGCGCCGGCCTCGCCCGGGCGATCGAGGGCGAAGCGGCCGCGGCGATCGAGACGCTGAACGCCAGCAACAAGCCGGTCGTCGCGATCGATCTGCCGAGCGGCGTTTCCGGCCTGTCGGGCGAGACGCTCGGCATCGCGGTGCGGTCGCGCCATACCGTAACCTTCTTCCGCCGCAAGCCCGGCCATCTCCTGCAGCCGGGACGGACGTTGTGCGGCGAGACGATCGTCGCGGGGATCGGCATCGACCCCACGGTTCTCGATAGGATCGCGCCTCGCGCCTTCGCCAACGAACCGGCGCTGTGGCTTGGCGCGATGCCTTGGCCGGACGCTGTTGGTCACAAATACGACCGCGGCCATGCGGTGGTGTTTTCCGGGGGCACGATCAGGACCGGTGCGGCGCGAATGACCGCCGCCGCCGCGCTGCGCGTCGGCGCTGGCCTGGTGACGCTGTACTCGCCGGCCGCGGCGCTGCTGGTGAACGCCAGCCACCTCACCGCGATCATGCTCGACCGCTGCGACGACTCGAGCGAACTCGCCGAGCGTCTCGCCGACGAACGGTTGAACACCTTCGCGATCGGACCGGGCTTCGGCATCGGACCGAAGGCGGTCGCTTTCGCGCTGGCGGTCCTGGAGGCGGGACGCCACCTGGTGATCGACGCCGACGCGATCACGTCGTTCAAGGCGGAGCCCGACCGGCTGATGGCCGCTATTCGGGGCGGCAAAGGCCAGACCGTGCTGACGCCCCACGGCGGCGAATTCGTCCGGCTGTTTCCGGATATCGCAGCCGCGCCGGCATCCAAGCTGGAGCGGGTGCGACAGGCCGCCGAGCGGGCGGGCGCCGTGATCGTCCTGAAAGGATCCGACACGGTCGTCGCCGCCCCGGACGGCCGCGCCTCGATCAGCGGCCTCGATGCGCCCTACCTGGCCACCGCGGGAACGGGAGACGTCCTGGCCGGCATGATCACCGGCCTTCTCGCACAGCGCATGCCGGCCTTCGAAGCTGCGTCCGCCGCAGTGTGGATTCATGCCGAAGCGGGACGGCGTTCGGGACCCGGACTGATCGCGGAGGACCTGCCGACCGAGATCGTGCCGGTGCTTCGCGGCCTGCGGGACGAACGGCTTTCGCCAAGCGTTTGATCGATGCTTCGGGCCGTGGGCACCGCCGACGCCAAGCATGAACCGCGCTCGGCGAGAGCATCCGTTCCCGCGCCTACTCCGCCGCTGCGGCGCGCTGAACGGGTGGGCGTCGCGTCAGGAGTTCCCGAAGGAAACGACCCGTCCAGGAGCGCTCCACGCGGACGATGTCCTCCGGCGTGCCGGCCGCGACGATCTCGCCGCCGCCGTCACCGCCTTCCGGCCCGATGTCGATGATCCAGTCGGCGGTCTTGATGACTTCGAGGTTGTGCTCGATCACCACCACCGTGTTGCCCTGCTCGACCAGCGAGTGCAGCACGTCGAGCAGCTTGGCCACGTCGTGGAAATGGAGGCCCGTGGTCGGCTCGTCGAGGATGTAGAGCGTCTTGCCAGTCGCGCGCCGCGACAGTTCCTTCGCGAGCTTCACCCGCTGCGCCTCGCCGCCGGACAAGGTCGTCGCCTGCTGCCCGACCTTGATGTAGCCGAGCCCGACCTCGTTCAGCGTCATCAGCTTGTCGCGCACGGCCGGCACCGCCGCGAAGAACGTCACGCCTTCCTCCACCGTCATGTCGAGGACGTCGGCGATCGACTTCTCCTTGAAGGTGACCTCCAGCGTCTCGCGGTTGTAGCGGTGGCCGTGGCAGACGTCGCAGGTGACGTAGACGTCCGGCAGGAAGTGCATCTCGATCTTGATGACGCCGTCGCCCTGGCAGGCCTCGCAGCGGCCGCCCTTGACGTTGAACGAGAAGCGGCCTGGCCCGTAGCCGCGCACCTTCGCTTCCGGCAGCCCGGCGAACCAGTCGCGGATCGGTGTGAAGGCGCCGGTATAGGTCGCGGGGTTCGAGCGGGGCGTCCGGCCGATCGGCGACTGGTCGATGTCGATGACCTTGTCGAGATGCTCCAGCCCGTCGATCCGCTCATGCGGCGCGGGATGCTCGCGCGACCCGGCGATGTGCCGGGCGGCGGCTTTGAACAGCGTCTCGATCAGGAACGTCGACTTGCCGCCGCCGGACACGCCGGTGACGGCCGTGAACGTGCCGAGCGGAATCTCTGCGGAGACGTTCTTCAGGTTGTTGCCGCGCGCGCCGACGACCTTGAGGCGCTTGTTCTTCACCGCCTTGCGCCGGCTGGCCGGCACCGCGACGCCGAGGTCGCCGGACAGATACCGGCCGGTCAGCGACGCCGGGTTCGCCTTGACCTCGTCGGGCGTGCCTTGCGCGATGACGTGCCCGCCGTGGATGCCGGCCGCCGGGCCGATGTCGACCACGTAGTCCGCCGTCAGCACGGCGTCCTCGTCGTGCTCCACGACGATCACCGTGTTGCCGATGTCGCGCAGGTGCTTCAACGTCGTCAGAAGCCGGGCGTTGTCGCGCTGATGCAGGCCGATCGACGGCTCGTCGAGAACGTACAACACGCCGGTGAGGCCGGAGCCGATTTGGGATGCCAAGCGGATGCGCTGCGACTCGCCGCCCGAAAGCGTGCCGGAAGCCCGTGCGAGCGTCAGGTATTCGAGGCCGACGTCGTCGAGGAAGCGCAGGCGCTCGCGGATCTCCTTCAGGATGCGGACGGCGATCTCGTTCTGCTTGTCGCTCAAGCTGGACGGCAGCTCGTCGAACCAGCCCTTCGCGGCCCGGATCGACAGTGCCGTGACCTCGCCGACGTGCCGGCCGGCGATCTTCACCGCCAGCGCCTCGGGTTTCAGGCGGAAGCCCGTGCAGGCCGGGCAGGGCGTCGCCGACATGTAACGCTCGATCTCCTCGCGCGACCAGGCCGAGTCCGTCTCCTTCCAGCGCCGCTCCAAGTTCGGGATGATGCCCTCGAACGTCTTCGTGGTCTTGTAGGCGCGCAGACCGTCCTTGTAGTGGAACTCGATCCGCCGCCGGCCGGTGCCGTGGAGGATGGCGTTCCGCGCCTCCGTCGACAGCGCCGACCATCGGTCCGTCTGCTTGAACCCGTACTCGCGGCCGAGCGCGTCGAGCGTCTGGCCGTAGAAGGGCGAGGACGAGCGCGCCCACGGAGCGATCGCGCCGTTCTTCAGCGTCCGGTTTTCCTCCGGCACTATGAGCGCCGGGTCGATCCGTTGCTGAGAACCGAGGCCGTCGCAGGTCGGGCAGGCACCGAACGGGTTGTTGAACGAGAACAGCCGCGGCTCGATCTCCGGGATCGTGAAGCCCGACACCGGGCAGGCGAACTTCTCGGAGAACACGAGACGGCGTGGTTTCCCGTGCTCGTCGAGCCCGTCGGCGAACTCGGCGAGCGCGATGCCGTCGGCGAGCCGCAACGCGGTTTCCAGCGAGTCGGCGAGCCGCGTCTTGATGTCGTCGCGCACGACGATGCGGTCCACCACCACCTCGATGTCGTGCTTGAACTTCTTGTCGAGCGCCGGGGCGTCCGCGATGTCGTGGAACTCGCCGTTGACGCGGACGCGCTGGAAGCCCTTCTTCTGCAACTCCTGCAGTTCCTTGCGGAACTCGCCCTTCCGGCCGCGAACGATGGGGGCCAGGACGAAGAAGCGCGTGCCCTCCGGCTGCTCCAGCACGCGGTCGACCATCTGGCTGACGGTCTGGCTCTCGATCGGCAAGCCGGTCGCCGGCGAGTAGGGCACGCCCGTGCGCGCGAACAGGAGGCGCAGGTAGTCGTAGATCTCCGTCACCGTGCCGACGGTGGAGCGGGGGTTCTTCGAGGTCGTCTTCTGCTCGATGGAGATGGCCGGCGACAGGCCGTCGATCTGGTCGACGTCCGGCTTCTGCATCATCTCGAGGAACTGCCGGGCGTAGGCCGACAACGATTCGACGTAGCGGCGCTGGCCTTCCGCGTAGATCGTGTCGAAAGCCAGCGAGGACTTGCCCGAACCGGACAGGCCGGTCATCACGATCAGCTTGTCGCGCGGCAGGTCGAGATCGACGTTCTTGAGGTTGTGCTCGCGGGCGCCGCGGATGGAGATGAACTTCTGGTCGGTCATCGCTGGCCGCGCTCGCTTTCCGCCTCGGCGGCCGCATTTCGGGCGGCCAGCCGACGCTCTAGTTAACCATCGTCCCGGCGTTGTCGAGCCGCCTGGCGCGTGTCCGTTCGTCCGTTCGACTGGAACGTTTAGCGAACATTTGGTCGTTGCGAAAGCACGCGGAAGCGGGGATAACGTCGACAAGACCCGAGCGCTCCGGCGCGAAACGTCTTAGTCTACGAAAGGACCGGCCAAGCCGGCGACGCGACACGGGAGACAGCCAGGCATGGCCGGCAGCGTGAACAAGGTGACCCTCGTCGGCAACCTCGGGGCCGATCCAGAGATCAAGCGACTCAACTCCGGCGACGCGATCGCGAACCTGCGCATCGCGACATCTGAGTCCTGGCGCGACAAAAGCTCCGGCGAGCGCCGCGAGCGCACCGAATGGCACACCGTCGTCATCTTCAACGAGAACCTCGTGAAGGTGGCCGAGCAGTTCCTGAAGAAGGGGGCGAAGGTCTACATCGAGGGCCAGCTGCAGACGCGCTCCTGGGAGGACCAGTCCGGCCAGAAGAAATACGCGACGGAGGTGGTGCTGCAGCGCTTCCGGGGCGAACTGCAGATGCTCGATGGCCGCGGCGAGGGCGGCGGGGACTTCGAGCGCGGCGGCGGCGGT
>CAXUCL010000020.1:17814-27291 GCA_964249395.1 uncultured Rhizobiaceae bacterium | reverse complement strand
GCCGACAGGATGCCGCGCAAGCCGCGCGAGCGCGCCGCGCCGCCGGTCAGGCGGAGCTCGGACGGCAGGTCGCCCATCGCGGCGTAGCAGTCGCGCGTCGCGAGCCCCAGGCCCTCGGCGACCGCGCGCACGAGGTCGGGAAAGCGGTGGCCGAGCGACAGGCCGGTGAAGGCCGCGCGGGCGCGGGCGTCCACGAAGGGGCCGCGCTCGCCGGCGTCCGAGATGTAGGGATGGTAGAGGAGCTGCCCGGGCAGGCTCATCTCCAGCCAGCCCTCGATGCGCCCGACGAGGTCGCGGCCGCTAGCCGCGTGCCCCATGTCGCGCAGCACGTCGGCCGCGAGGCCGAGCACCCAGTCGAGGTTCAAGGTGGCGGCCATGTTGGTCTGCACCTGCGTGACGACGCCCGGCACCGGGATCGGAATGACGTAGCCCGTGCCCGCCGCGTTGAGATGCACGGCCTCGACCGGCACGGCGCGCATGTGGACGCCGGTGGAGCCGACGATCGAGCAGGCGGCGTCGCCCCCGCCGCCGTAGACGCCGGCGCCGAAGGCGGTCATCGCCATGTCGACATAGGCCAGCGACACCGGCGTGCCTTGTCGCAAGCCGGTCTGCGCCGCGGCCTCGCGCGTCAGCGGGTGGGTCTGCCGGGTGCCCTCCACGATCGGCGGCAGCAGGCCGCGGCGGTGCGCGAGTCCCAGCGCCTCCACCACGCCGTCGTCGAAGGCGCGGGTGCGGAAGTCGCCGAAGGTGAAGCTCGCCTCCGACGGGTCGGTCGCCCGCACGCCTGTGAGCATGAGATAGAGCCAGTCCTTGCAATGCAGCGCGGTCTCGGCCCGGTCGAGAAGCTCGGGATGGTGGCGGTCCATGTGAGCGAGCTGGCTGCCCTGCTGGCAGGTGTTCAGGCCGGTGCCCGTGGTCTCGAACCGCCGGCGGCTCTCGGGTCGCGCGTTGAGGATGGCGGCGGTGGGCGCCGCGCGCGCGTCGAGCCAGAGCCAGGCGTCCGCCACGGGCGCGTCGTTCTTGCCTACCAGCCAGGTGCCGTCGCCCTGCGCGGTGACCGCCAGCGCGGCCGTCCGCCGCTCCAGCCCGTCCACCCGCTCCCCGAGGCCCCGCAGCGCGGCGGCGCAATCCGTCCAGGTCTGCGGCAGGGACTGCGTCGCCGAGCCGTCCGAGCCCGAAGCGTAGCGGTTCGGCACCGCCGAGGCACCGATCTGCCGGCCGCCGAGATCGAAGGCGACGGCCTTGATGACCGACGTGCCCGCGTCGATGCCGATCAGAACGTCGCCGCCGGCCATGGCTCTCCTCCGTTCCGGTTGACCCGCCGGCCCGACGGGCGAAGCGGCGCCGGCCGAGGATGGCACCCTCCCCGGCGCCTCGCGCTTCGTTACCATAGGTCGATCGCGATGGCGTGCATTTTTTTGCTGACATTGAAATATCTTTCAGCTAGCGTCGCCGGATCATGTGCCGGCGGCGCGCGGCGGAGGACACGAAGCGCGCCATCGGTCGGAAACGGGAGGTTCCTGCATGAGCGTCGCCGCACTCGCTCCCCGAGCGGTCGCGCCACCGCGCCGGTCGCTGTTCGTCGCGCTCGGCCTCGGTGTCGTCGTTCTCGCCGCCATCGCGGTCGACACCACGGTCGTGCGGATCGGCTCGGACGGCGACGTGCGGGCTCAAGGCTTCGCGCCCGACCGCTTCGGCCAGACCGAGTTTCCGCGCATCCGCACCCTCGTCGAGGAGCGCGCGGTCGACGCCTCGACCCTCGCCGCGGCGGTTCTCGCCGACAAGGCGGCGGCGGCCGCGAAATACGGCTCGGCCTCCTCCACCGGCGCCATCCTGCCGGTGCGGCTCGCGGGAACGGTCGGCGATAACAAGGCCGGCGTCTACGATCTCGCGGTTCCCGGCCTGCCGCCGGACGTGCGCGTCCGCGTGCAGACCGGGCCGGCGATCAACGGCACGGACCTGCGCGACGCGCCCGGCGACATTCTCTTCGGCCGCTTCAAGAACCAGATCGAGTACCAGAACGCCGCGTCGGGCATCAACCGCGCCATGAAGGCGGCGGTGCTCGACGGCGTCGACGCCGCCAACCTCAAGGGCCGGACGGTCGAGATCGTCGGCGCGTTCCGGCTGGTCAACCCGAAGAACTGGCTGGTCACGCCCGTGCGGGTCGCCGTTCGTTGAGCGTCGCGGCTCCAAACGGGCCGCAACCGGCCGCCGGCGCGCCCGAGGTCGTGCTCGCGGCGCGCAACGTCGCGAAATCCTACGGCAGCGTCCACGCCCTGCGAGGCGTCAACTTCGACATCCACCGCGGCCAGGTCACGACGCTGTTCGGCGAGAACGGCGCCGGCAAGTCCACCTTGATGAAGATCCTGTCGGGCGTCGTGAAGCCTTCCGCCGGCGAGATCGTGCTGGATGGCGAGCCGGTGGCGTTCGCGTCCTCCACGCAAGCGCGCGACCGCGGCGTTTCCATCATCCACCAGGAGCTCAGCCTGGCGCCGAACCTGTCGGTGCGCGACAACATCTTCCTCGGACGCGAGATCGTCGGGCCGGCCGGCGTCGACTTCGCGGAGGAGGAGCGCCAGGTGCGCGCACTCATGACCGAGCTGGAAGAGGACATCGACCCCCTCACCCTGGTCGAGGAGCTGCGCCTCGGCCAGCAGCAGATCGTCGAGATCGCGCGGGCGCTGTCCGTCAACAGCCGCATCCTCATCATGGACGAGCCGACCTCGGCGCTGTCGGCCTCCGAGGTCGAGGTGCTGTTCAAGGTCGTGCGCGACCTGACGGCCAGGGGCGTGTCGATCGTCTACATCTCGCACCACCTGGAGGAAGCGCTGGAGATCACCGACCACGCGGTGGTGCTGCGCGACGGCGCGATGACGGCCACCGCGCCGCGGGCCGCGATCGACCTCAACTGGATCGTCCGCCACATGGTGGGCGAGAACTACGACCTCGGCTCGCCGCCGGCCGGCTACGAGAAGGGCGAGGTGGCGCTCCGGATCGAGGGCTTGAGCGTGCCGGCGCCGAACGGCACCTATTCGGCCGTCGACCGGCTGTCGCTCGACGTGCGCGCCGGCGAGATCGTCTGCATCTACGGGCTCATGGGGGCCGGCCGCACCGAGATGATGGAGTGCGTCGCCGGGCGGCTCAAACCCGCCACGGGGCGGGTCGTCCTCCACGGCCGGGACGTTTCGAAGCTGTCCATCGCCGAGCGGATCGCCGCGGGCCTCGTGCTCGTGCCGGAGGACCGGCAGCGCGACGGGCTCGTGCAGACGATGACGGTCGGAGAGAACCTGTCGCTCGCCTCGATCGGCGCCTTCGTCAGGAGCGTCTTCACCTCGCGGCGCCGGGAAGGCGAGCTGGTCGCCCGCGCCATCCGCGACGTCCACATCAAGACGTCCGGCGGGGAGGCCGCGATCGGCTCGCTTTCCGGGGGCAACCAGCAGAAGGTCGTGATCGGCAAGGTGCTGGCGACGCGCCCGTCGGTGGTGCTGCTCGACGAGCCCTCGCGCGGCATCGACATCGGCGCGAAGTCGGAGGTGTTCCGGCTGCTGGCCGAGGGCGCCAGGCGCGGCCTCGCGGTGGTCTACTCGACCTCCGAGGTCGGCGAGTGCTTCTCGGTCGCCCACCGCATCGTCGTGATGAGCAAGGGCAGGATCGCCGCCGAGTTCGGCCCGGACGTCGCCAAGGAGCGGATCATGGCGGCGTCCGGCGAGGTCGACCCCGGGCGCCCGGGCGCCGACGGTCGCACGGCGCGTTTGCCGAACGCGCGACGCACGGAGGCCACCCCATGACCGACGTCAGCCGAGCCGGCGCCGACCGCACCGGGGCGCCCTCCGTCCGGAGACTCGATCTTGCGAAAGTCCTGCTCGAGGGCCGGGCGTTCATCGCGCTGATCCTGATCGTCGCCGTGTTCTCGGTCCTGTCGCCGAACTACTTCTCCGTGGCGAACTTCCTCACCATGGCCAATCACGTGGCGATCTACGGCCTCCTGTCGATCGGGATGCTGCTCGTCATCCTCAACGGCGGCATCGACCTGTCGGTCGGCTCGGTTCTCGCCCTGTCCGGCGTCGTCGCCGGCGCGCTGATGCAGGGCGTGACGATCGAAGCCTTCGGCGTGGTGCTCTACCCGCCGGTCTGGGCCGTGGTGGTGATCACGGGCGCGCTCGGCGCGTTTGTCGGCGCGATCAACGGCGTCCTGATCGCCTATCTGAAGGTGCCGGCCTTCGTGGCGACGCTCGGCACGCTCTACGTCGCGCGCGGCGTGGCGCTCCTGATGACCAACGGCCTGACCTACAACAACCTCGGCGGCCGGCCCGAGCTCGGCAACACCGGCTTCGACTGGCTCGGCTTCTACCGGGTCGGCGGGGTGCCGATCGGCGTCCTCGTCCTGTTCCTCGCCGCCGTTCTCTGCCATCTCGCGCTGACGCGCACCGCCTTCGGCCGCTGGCTCTACGCCTCGGGCGGCAACGAGCGCGCGGCGGAGCTGTCCGGCGTGCCGGTGAAGCGCGTCAAGATCGGCGTCTACGTCCTGGCCGGCGTCCTGGCGGCGGTGGCCGGCCTCGTTCTGTCGTCGCAACTGACCTCGGCCGGTCCCACCGCCGGCACCACCTACGAGCTGACGGCGATCGCCGCGGTGGTGATCGGCGGCGCGGCGCTGACGGGCGGGCGCGGCACGGTGCGCGGCACCATGCTCGGCGCCTTCGTGATCGGCTTCCTGTCGGACGGCCTCGTGATCGTCGGCGTGTCGTCCTACTGGCAGACCGTGTTCACCGGCGCCGTGATCGTGCTCGCCGTGCTCCTGAACTCCATCCAGTACGGGAACCGCGGCGCCCGCGGCTAGGCGCCTGCGACCGGACCTTCTCCGCGACGCGCGCCAAGCCCGGCCCGCGTCGCCGGACAAGACCGCCGAGGGAACGACCGGCGGCCCAACCACCATCAACGGGAGAGAACCCATGTTCAGCAGAACGAGACGGACCCTTCTCATCGCGGCGGCGACGCTGCCGCTGCTCGCCGGCAGCGCCTGGGCGCAGGCCGGCGGCGGCCTGATCAGCATCATCGTCACCGACCCGGCCAACCCCTACTGGTTCACCGAGGGCGAGGTGGCCAAGAAGACCGCCGAGGAGCTGGGCTACCAGGCCTCCGTCAGCGCCCACAAGGGCGACACCAACACCGAATCGACGTTGATCGACACCGCGATCACCAACAAGTCGGCCGCGATCATCCTCGACCCGGCCAACGCCGACGGCTCGGTCGGCGCCGTGAAGAAGGCCGTGGACGCCGGCATTCCCGTGCTCCTCGTCAACGCCGAGATCAACCAGGAAGGCCTCGCCAAGGCGCAGCTCGTGTCCAACAACGCACAAGGCGCGGCGATTGGCGCGCAGGCCTGGGTGGAAGCCATCGGCGACAAGGGCAACTACGTCGAGCTGTTCGGCAACCCGGCCGACAACAACGCCGCGACGCGCTCGAACGGCTTCGAAACGGTGCTGACGCAGTATCCCGACCTCAAGAAGGGCGCGCAGGAAGTCGCCAACTGGGACCGGACGCAGGGCTACCAGAAGATGCAGTCCATGCTGCAGGCCAACCCGGACATCGTCGGCGTCATCTCCGGCAACGACGAGATGGCGCTCGGCGCGATCGCGGCGCTGAAGGAGGCGAACAAGCTGGCGCAGGTCAAGGTCGGCGGCTTCGACGGCTCGCCGGACGCGGTGGCGGCGGTCAAGGCCGGCGAGATGCAGTACACCGTGCTGCAGCCCGTGGCCGTGTTCGCGGCCGAGGCCGTGCGCCAGGCCGACAAGCTGATCAAGACCGGCGCCACGGGCGCGGCGACCGAGAAGCAGCTCTTCGACTGCGTCCTGATCACCAAGGACAACGTCGACAAGTACACCGCCGCCTTCACGCTGTCGGAGTGAGCCAGAAACGGGGCGCCGGCTCGCGGCGCCCCGTTCTCATTGGGACTTGGGCGGGTCGTCTCGACGGGACCCGCTCGTTCCTGGGCGGAAAGATTTCCCGCGCCGGACGCCGCTTCCCGCTCCGGGCGGGCGGATCGCCGCCGGCCCATCGGTCGGCGGCTCGATGAGGCGGGCCGACGCTGGCCGGCCTCAAATGTTCTGGCCGCCCGACACCTCGATGCGCTGGGCGTTGACCCAGCGGTTGGCGGGGGTCAGAAGGCTCGCGATCATCGGGCCGATGTCGTCCGGCAGGCCGACGCGCCCGAGCGCGGTCATCGCGGCGAACTGCTTGTTGGCGTCGGGGTTGTCGCGCACGGTGCCGCCGCCGAAGTCGGTCTCGATCGCGCCCGGCGCCACCGTGTTCACCGCGATGCCCCTGCTGCCGAACTCCTTGGCCATGTAGACGGTGAGCATGTCGAGCGCGGCCTTGGCCGCGGCGTAGGCCGCAAACCCCGGATAGGAGAAGCGTGTCAGCCCGGTGCCGAGGTTCACGATCCGGCCGCCGTCGGCGATCAGCGGCAGGAGGGCCTGGGTCAGAAAGAACGGCCCCTTGAAGTGGACGTTCACCAGGCCGTCGAACTGCGCCTCCGTGGTGTCGGCGATCAGCGCGAACTCGCCGTGGCCGGCGTTGTGGACGAGGTGGTCGAGCGTGTCGCGCCCGAAGCGCTCGCGCAACGACCCGCGCAGCGTTGCCGCGAAGGCGGGAAACGCGGCGACGTCGCCCGAGTCGAGCGGCAGGGCGAGCGCGCGCCGCCCCATCGCCTCGATCTCGGCGACCGCGGATCGCGCCTCGGCCTCGTTCGAGCGGTAGGTGAGAACGACGTCGCCGCCGCCGCGCGCGATGCTGAGCGCGGTGTTGCGGCCCAGGCCGCGGCTGCCGCCGGTGACGAGCGAAAGGGTGGTCATGTCGCAGACTCCGTTGCTGGAACCCCCGCCCTATCGCTCCCGGACGCTCGCTGTTGTTGCCGAAACCTCGCCAATTCTTGCCCGATCCTCCGAAGCCGATGGACGCCGCACCCGTCGCCGCTTAAAGCTCGCAGACATGACCGACGCGCTCCTGAACGCCGTTCTACGCTACGCCGACACCCATGCCGACCCGGCCGGCGTCGCGCGGACTCCGATCCCCGGACTGGCGGCGATCCGGTTCACCGCGCCCAGCGAACTGCAGTACATGATCTACCACCCGCTGATCGCGTTGGTGCTGCAGGGAACGAAGCGCGTCACGACGGGCGACGAAACGCTCCACTTCGCCGCCGGCCAGTCGCTTCTCGTGACGGCGGACGTGCCGACGGTCAGCCAGGTCACGCGGGCGAGCGTCGGAGCGCCCTACCTGGCGCTGGTCATGGACCTCGACCTTTTCGTCATCGCCGACCTCGTCGTGGCGATGAAGGGCGCGCCCGCGGCGACGGGCGCCACCGTCCACATCGAGCCGACCGACAACGAGGTCGCGGACGCCGCCCTGCGGCTGATGCGGCTCCTCGACCGCCCGGCATCGGTGCCGGTGCTGCAGGCGCAGCTCGTGCGGGAGATGCACTACTGGCTCTTGGCCGGGCGGCACGGCGCCGCGATCCGCCGGCTGGGGCTGGCCGACGGCCACGTGAGCCGGGTGGCGCGGGCCGTCGCCGTTCTGCGCGCCGAGTTCGCGCAAGCCCTGCCCGTGGAGCGTCTCGCGGCCGTGGCCGGCATGAGCCCGTCCTCCTTCCACCAGCATTTCCGCGCCGTGACCTCGCTGTCGCCGCTGCAGTTCCAGAAGCGGCTGCGCTTGATCGAGGCGCGGCGCCTGATGCGCGCCGAGGACATGCGGGCCAGCCGCGCCGCCTTCGCCGTCGGCTACGAGAGCGTGCCGCAGTTCACCCGCGACTACGGCCGCCTGTTCGGCAGCCCGCCGATGAGGGACGTCAAGGCCGCGCGAAGCCTGGCGGCGGCGGCGTAGGAACGACGGCTCGGCCGGCGGCGTCGGCTTGCAGGCGGCAGTCGGACGTCGGCACCTCGTTTCGCCAGGGCGCGGCGACGGCCGTCCGCACCTCAGACGAACCGCTCGACCCTCACCCAGGCGTTGGCGAGGTGCCGGTCGAGGACCTCCGCCAGCCGCGGGCCGTCGCGCGCTTCGAGCGCGGCGACGATCTCCTCGTGTTCGGCGACGGCGGCCGCCCAGTTCGCCGCCCCCTCGTGGCCGATGAAGCGGATGCGCTTCAGCCGCATCTGCAGGCGCGCCTGCATGGCGCTCAGCGTCGCGTTGTCGGCGAGCTCGACGACCGCCGTGTGGATCAGCTGGTTGAGCTTGTAGTAGTCGAGCCGGTTGCCGTCCCGGTAGCACCGGATCATCTCGTCGTGCAGGGCGCGGACACGGGCGATCCCCGCGTCGGAGGCGTTGCGGCAGGCCAGCTCGCCGGCGAGCTCCTCGAGCCGCCGGATCACCGCCAGCATGTCGCCGACGTCCTTCGGGCTGAAACGCTTCACGCTGGCGCCGCGGCTCGGAACGAGCTCCACCAGCCCTTCGCTCGCCAGATACTTGATCGCCTCGCGCAACGGGGTGCGCGAGATGCCGAGGCGCTCGCCGAGCTGCACCTCGTGCAGGCGCGAGCCGGGCGGCAGCTCGCCTTCGATGATCATGTCGCGCAAACGGTCGACGATCATCTCGTGCAGCGAACGGCGCGAGATGCGCTCGGCGCCGTCCGGCGGGCTCGGTCGAGGCGACAACTCGTTCATCTCGCATCCCGGTTCGGCGCCGCGTTCGCCCTCCCGCAACTACGGCAAGGCTCCCGCCGTGCCAACAGCCTTACTTTGTATACAGAACACAAAATGCTTGATCAGGCCAGCGCGCTGCGGTAGGTGCCGTTCGTCGTCGATCGCATGGGAGGCATCCGGTCATGTCGAACGCCACGGGTTTCTCGGACCGTTTGCCGGTGATCGCGCTGGCCATGGGCGACCCGTCGGGCGTCAGCCCCGAACTGACGGCGAAGTTCCTCGACCTGCCCGAAGCCAGGAACGACGCGCGGATCGTCGTGGTCGGCGACGGCCGCATCCTCGACGAGGGCGCGGCGGTCGCCGGCGTGACGCTCGACCTCGACCGCGTCGACACGGTGGAGGCCGCGCGGGAGGCGCGCGGGAACGTGCTCGTGGACCTGCGCAACCTCGCGCCCGCCGACGTCCGGCGCGGCGAGGCGACGCGCGAGGGCGGCGCCTTCGCCACCCGCAACTTCCGCGAGGCGCTCTTAATGGCGCATCGCGGCGACGCCGACGCGGTGTGCTTCACGCCCTTCAACAAGAAGGCGATGCGCTACGCCTACGAGGGCTACGACGACGAGATCCGCTTCGTCGCCGACGTCACCGGCTTTCGCGGCAAGGTGCGCGAGTTCAACGTCCTGCCGAACATCTGGAACGCCCGCGTCACCTCGCACGTGCCGTTGAAGGACGTTGCCTCGCACCTGACGGAGGACGCGATCCTCGCCGAGATCGACCTGACGCTGCGCTGCCTCGCCGAGGCCGGGATCGAGTCCCCGCGCATCCTCGTCGCCGGCCTGAACCCGCA
>CAXUCL010000020.1:9945-17804 GCA_964249395.1 uncultured Rhizobiaceae bacterium | reverse complement strand
TAGCGCGGCCCGGCCCAGCCGCGGCCCGGGCCTCACCCCCCCCGCGGGCGACGGCGGCTCGTTCGGCTCCGAGGAGATCGAGATCATCGAGCCGGCCGTTGCCAGGGCCAAGGCCAAGGGTCAGGCCGTCGAAGGCCCCTTCCCGTCCGACACGGTGTTCCTGCGCGCCGTGAAGGAAGGCTGGCACGCGGTGCTCACCATGTACCACGACCAGGGCCAGATCGCGATGAAGATGATGGGCTTCGACAAGGGCGTCACCATGATGGGCGGCCTGCCCTTCCCGCTGACGACGCCGGCGCACGGCACCGCCTACGACATCGCCGGCCGCGGCATCGCCGACGTCGGCGCGACGCGCGAGGCGCTGCGGCTCGCCATCCGCATGGCCAGGCGCCGCGGGCGCTTCGCGCAGGCCGCCGAGTAGGACCGCCGCCGATGGCGCCGACCGCCGCCGATGGCGCCTTTGCGCCGGACGACTGGCCGATCGCCTCGGCCATGATCCACCGCCCGGACGCGCTGCGTGACGGGCGCAGCGTCCAGGACGGGCGGCCGGAGGAATGGGCCGAGGCGCTGGCCGAGGTCGCAAACGCCGGCTTCGCGCACGTCGACCCGACCGATTCGTGGATCCGCCTCGCCGACCTCGAAGCGTCCCGGCTCGACGAGTTCATGGGCGTCGCGCGCGACGCCGGCCTGTCGGTTCCGGCCATCTCCACGTCGCGCCGCAGCGTGATCGACCCGCAGCGCGGCGACGAGTTCCTGGCCTACGGCCACCGGGTGATCGAGACCGCCGCAGGGATCGGGGCGGGCGCGGTGTCGTTCGGGCTGTTCGGCCCGCTGTCGGCGGCGCAGCGCCGGGCGCTCTGGTTCTGGACGGCGCCCGGCGTCGTCAACCCGGACGATCCGGCCGTGTGGACCTTGGCCGTGTCGCGTATCCGCGAGCTCGGGCGCCACGCGAACGGGAACGGCATCGAGCTCGCGCTGGAAATGTACGAGGACACCTATCTCGGCACGGCCGGCGGGGCGGTGCGCTTCTGCACGGACGTCGACCTGCCCAACGTCCGGATCAACTGCGACCTCGGCAACCTCGTGCGTCTCCACCGGCCGGTGGAAGGCTGGCGGGCGATGATGGAGGCGCTCGCGCCCTTCGCCGGATACTGGCACGCGAAGAACTACGTCCGGATGGAGGACGCGGTCACCGGCGCCGTGATGGCCTCGCCCGCGCCGATGGAGGCCGGCGTCATCAACTACCGCGAGGCCGTGCGGATGGCGCTCGACGCCGGCTTCAACAGCGCGTTCCTGCTCGAGCACTACGGCGGCGACGGCCTCAGCGTCTGCGCGGCCAACCGGGACTACCTGCGCCGCATCCTGAAGGCCGCCGCGACGGTCCGGCGCGGTGGCCTGACGGACCCGGCCGCAGCCGTTTCGTCGAGCCCGCGCGCGGCCGAGGGGGCCGGGCGCTGACGGCATCGGGACGGACGGCGCGCCGTTCGCCCCGACGAACGACCATCCAACCGCCGGACCGGCAACGGCCGGCGCAACCCAAGGATCCAGGGAGGACCTCGATGAAAGCCATGCTCGCAGCCTGCACCGCCTTGGTCGCATTCGCGGCCATGCCGGCGGCCGCCCAATGGGCGCCGCGAAAGCCCGTCGAGATCGTCGCGGCCGGCGGCGCCGGCGGCGGCACCGACCAGTTCGCCCGCCAGGTCCAGGCGGCGATCCAGAAGAACGACCTGAACCCCACCAACGTCGTGGTGGTGAACAAGGGCGGCGGCTCCGGCGCCGAGGCCTTCATCTACGGCAAGTCCTACCAGGGCGACGGCTCCAAGCTGATCTTCGGCACCAACAACGAATGGCTCTTGCCGCTGGTCACCAAGCTCGGCTTCAAGCCCGAGGAGCTGACGCCCGTCGCGACGCTGGCGATGGACGAGTTCATCGTCTGGGTGCAGCCGGACGCGCCCTACAAGACGATCATGGACATGGTGGAGGCCGGCAAGGCCAATCCGGGCGCCATCAAGTTCGGCGGCTCGCAGTCGAAGGACACCGACCAGGTCCTGGTGCGCAAGATCGAGGAGGCGACCGGCGCCAAGTTCACCTACGTGCCGTTCAAGTCCGGCGCGGAAGCCGCCAACCAGCTCGCCGGCAAGCACATCGACGCCAACACCGACAACCCGGCCGAGACCACCGGCCAGTGGCGCGCCGGACAGGTCCGCCCGCTCTGCGTGATGTCGGCCCAGCGCCTCGCCGACACCACGAAGATCGCCGGCGAGATGAGCTGGAGCGACATCCCCACCTGCAAGGAGCAGGGCCTGCCTATCGACAGCTACCAGATGCCCCGCACCGTGTTCCTGCCCGGCGGCGCCGAGCCCGAAGCGGTCGCCTACTACCAGGACATGCTGCGCAAGGTGTCGGACACGCCCGAGTTCCAGAACTACCTGAAGACGACCTCGCAGACCGGCCGCTTCCTGACCGGCGACGAGATGAAGGCGATGATCGGCCGCGACGTCGAGCAGAACAGGGCGCAGTTCGCGAAGGACGGCTGGCTCGTCGACTGACGGGTCGCCGCCGCCCGGATCGGGGCGCGACCCTCGTCGCGCCCCAGCTCCTTCCTTTCCCCAAATCGCAACCAGTCACGGGAGGCGGGCATGCTGACGCGCCGCCACATGGAGGTCGGCACCGGCCTTGGCTTCGCCCTGTTCGGCGGCGTCGTCGCGTTCGGCGCGACCGAGAACGGCATCGGCTGGAGCGACGTCGGCCCGTCGGCCGGTTACTTCCCGTTCCGGATCGGGCTCCTCGTGGTCGCGCTCGGGCTCGGCATCGCGGCTCGCTACGCCGTGGCCGGGCGCATGCGCCGGCCGGCGCGCCTCGCCGCCGCCGATCCAAGCGCCCCGACCGAGACCGTCGCCGACTTCGACGGGCGGTTCTTCGAGCCCGGCGCGCTCCGGCGCGTCGCTTCCGTGCTGCTGCCCACCGCGGTGGCGGCGGCGTCGATCCCCTGGCTCGGCCTGTATCTCGCCTCCGTCCTGTTCCTGGTGTTCGCGATGGCGACGCTCGGACGGGTCGGCATCGCCAAGGCGACTCTGATCTCGGTCGTCACGATGGCGGCCGTTTTCCTGATCTTCGAACGCTGGTTCCAGGTGCCGCTCGCCAAGGGCGTGCTCATGCCGCTCCTCGGCATCTACTGAAAGACAGGCGGATGGCCGACTTCAGCTCCCTGATCCAAGGCTTCGGCGTCGCGCTCTCGTTCTACCACGTCGCGATCATCGTCGCCGGCGTGCTGCTCGGCATCCTCGTCGGCGTGCTGCCCGGCCTCGGCGCGCCGAACGGCGTGACGCTGCTGCTGCCGCTCACCTTCACCATGGAGCCCGTTTCGGCGATCATCCTCCTGTCGTCGATGTACTGGGGCGCCCTGTTCGGCGGCTCCACCACCTCGATCCTGTTCAACATTCCCGGCGAGCCGTCGTCGGTGGCCACCACCTTCGACGGCTACCCGATGGCCAAAGCCGGGCGCGCGACGGAAGCGCTGGCGACCGCCTTCTTCTCGGCCGGGCTCGGCGCGCTGGTGGGCGTCCTCGTGATCACCTTCCTCGCCGGCTTCATCGCCGAGTTCGCGCTGCGCTTCTCCAGCCCCGAGTTCTTCGCGATCTACCTCCTTGCCTTCTGCTCCTTCATCGGCCTCGGCGGCGCCGACCCGATGAAGACGGCCGTCTCGCTGCTCGCCGGCCTCGCCTTCGCCACCGTCGGCATGGACACTGTGTCGGGCGAGCTCCGCCTCACCTTCGGCTTCACCGACTTGCTGCGCGGCGTGTCGTTCCTGGTCGCGGTGATCGGCCTGTTCGGCATCGGCGAGCTCCTGCTCACCGTGCAGGAGGAGCTGAAGTTCCGCGGGGTCTCGTCGCGGATCGAGGGGCGCGAGATCCTCGCGGCGCTCCGGCGCCTGCCCCGCTACGCCGGCACGTTCGCCCGCTCCAGCGTGGTCGGCGTCTGGATGGGCATCACGCCGGGCGGGCCGACCGCGGCGTCGTTCATGGGCTACGGCATCGCCAAGCGCTTCGGCCGCTTCGGACCCAACTTCGGCCGCGGCGAGCCGGAAGGCGTCGTCGCGCCGGAGGTCGCCGACCATTCCGCCGGCACGGCGGCGCTGCTGCCGATGCTGGCGCTCGGCGTGCCGGGCTCGGCCACGGCCGCCGTGATGATGGGCGGCCTGATGATCTGGGGCCTGCAGCCGGGCCCGCTCCTGTTCACCGAGCAGCCGGACTTCGTTTGGGGCCTCATCGCCTCCATGTACCTATCCAACGTCATCGCGGTGGTGCTGGTGCTGGCGACCGTGCCGCTGTTCGCCTCCATCCTGCGCATCCCCTTCGCGATCATCGGGCCGATCATCATCGTGGTCTGCCTGATCGGCGCCTACTCGGTGGCGAGCTCGGCCTTCGACGTCTGGATGGCGGTGGGGTTCGGCGTCGTGGGCTACGTGTTCAAGCGCCTCGACTACCCGATCGCGCCCTTCGTCCTGGCGATGGTGCTCGGCGACAAGGCGGAAGACGCCTTCCGCCAGTCGATGATCCTGTCGGGCGGCACGCTGCAGATCTTCTGGTCGAACGCCCTGGTCGCGACGCTGATGGCGCTGGCGATCCTCCTGCTGTTCTGGCCGCTCGTCTCGCGCACGGTCTCGGCGTCGCGGCTGGCGCTGGGGCGCGGCGGCCGATGATCGCGCGCGTCGGCGAAGGAACGGGACGGCGATGCTCCTCGGCTGCATAGGCGACGATTTCACCGGCTCGTCGGATCTGGCCAACACGCTCGCCAAGGAAGGGCTGCATACGCTCCTCTACGGCGGCGTCCCGGCCGGAACGGCGGACCCGGCGGTCGAGGCCGGCGTGGTCGCCCTCAAGACCCGCACCGCGCCGCCAACCGACGCGGTCGCCCAATCGCTCGCCGCGGCCGACTGGCTCGTGGCGCAGGGTTGCCGGCAGTTCGTGTTCAAGATCTGCTCGACCTTCGACTCGACGGCCGAAGGCAACATCGGGCCGGTGATCGACGCGCTGATGGACCGGCTCGGCGCGGACCGGACCATCGTGTGCCCGGCCTTTCCGGCCGCCGGGCGCTCCGTCTACCAGGGCCACCTCTTCGTCGGCGACCGGTTGCTGAACGAGAGCGGCATGGAGAACCATCCGCTCACCCCCATGCGCGACGCCGACATCCGGCGCTGGCTGCGGCCGCAAACCCGGCGCGGCGTCGGGCACGTCGCGATCTCCGCCGTGTCCGCCGGCGCCGAAGCGTTGCGCGAGGCGATCCAAGCCGAGGTCGCCGCCGAACGCCCGGTGGTGGTCGTCGACGCGATCGCCGACGAGGACCTTCGCACGGTCGGGCGCGCCGCGCGCGACGTGCGGCTGCTGGCGGGCGGTTCCGGCATCGGGCTCGGTCTGCCGAGCAACGTTTGCGACGGGCGGAGGCCTGCCGGCGAGGCCGCCGCGTGGCGCGGCGACCCCGGTCCCGCCGCGCTCCTGTCCGGCTCGTGCTCCGCGACGACGCGGCGCCAGGTCGAGCGCTACGCGGCCGGCGCGCCGTCCATCGAGGTGCAACCGGACGCGCTGCTTTCGGGCGAGACCGCGGCGGGAGCGGTCGCCGCCTGGGCGATGGAGCGGATCGGGCGGGGCGAGGCGCCGCTCGTCTACTCCTCCGCCGACCCGGACGCCGTGCGCGCGGCGCAGGATCGGTTCGGCCGGGAACAAGTGGCGACGGCGGTCGAGCGGTTCTTCGCCGAGCTCGCCCGCCGGCTGACCGCGGCCGGCGTGTCCCGCCTCGTGGTCGCCGGCGGCGAAACGTCCGGGGCGGTGGTGGAAGGCCTCGCCCTGCCCGCTCTGGCGATCGGCCCGGAGATCGCTCCCGGCGTGCCGGCGGTGCGGGCGACGAACCGGCCGCTCGTCCTCGCGCTCAAAAGCGGCAACTTCGGCGATGCCGACTTCTTCGCGACCGCCCTCGCCGTTCTGTCGGGCCAAACGCGATGAGCGCCGAGGCGCGGCTGCGCGAAGCCATTTGTCTCATGGCGCGCTCGTTCTTCGAGCGCGGCCTGACGCACGGCTCCACCGGCAACGTCTCGGTGCGCCTGAGCGACGGCGGGCTGCTCGTCACGCCCACCGGCTCGTCGTTCGGCCGGCTCGACCCGGCCCGGCTCAGCCGCTTCGACGCAGGCGGCCGCTTCCTCGACGGCGACGCGCCCACGAAGGAGATGCCGCTGCACCGGGCGTTCTACGAGACGCGCTCGGCGGCGGGCGCCGTGGTCCACCTCCATTCCTGCCATTCCGTCGCCTGGTCGCTCCTGCCGGAGGTCGATCCGGACGACCTCCTGCCGCACCTCACGGCCTATGGCATCATGCAGCTCGGCCGGGTGAAGCTGCTGCCGTTCTTCCTGCCGGGCGATCCCGCTATGGCGGACGCCATCCGGGGTCTCGCCGGCAAGCGCTCGGCGGTGATGCTCGCCCACCACGGGCCGGTGATCGCGGGCCGCGACCTGGACGCCGCCGCGAACGCCGCCGAGGAGCTGGAGGCGACGGCGAAGCTGGCGCTCCTAACGCGCGGGCTCGGGCCCCGGCTCCTGCCCGACGCCGACGTCGGCCGCATCGTCTCGCGCTTCGACGTCGAGTGGTCGGCGTGACCCGCTTCTCGGCCAACCTCGGCTTCCTGTGGGCGGAGCTGCCGCTGCCGCAAGCGATCCGCCGGGCGAAGGCCGCGGGCTTCGACGCGGTGGAATGTCATTGGCCCTACGCCGAGGACCCCGACGCGGTGCGCCAAGCGCTCGCCGAGACCGGGCTGTTGATGCTCGCCCTCAACACCCGCCGCGGCGAGCCCGGCGAGAACGGCCTCGCCGCCCTGCCCGGCCGGGAGCGGGAGGCGCGCGCCGCGATCGACGAGGCGTTCGGCTTCGGCGCGCGGATCGGCGCTCGGGCCGTTCACGTCATGGCCGGCGCGGCGAAGGGGATCGACGGCGCGGCCGAGACCTTCGCGGCGAACCTCGACCACGCCGCCGACCGCGCCGCCGAGCACGGCATGGGCGTGCTGATCGAGCCGCTGAACCGCCGCGACGCGCCGGACTACCTTCACGGCACGGTGGAGGAAGCGGCGGCGATGGTCCGCGCCGTCGGGCGCCCGGAGGTGCGGATCCTGTTCGACTGCTACCACCAGCAGATCATGGGCGGCGACCTCGCGCGCCGCTTCGAAGCGCACCTGGAGATGATCGGCCACGTCCAGATCGCCGCCGTGCCGACGCGCGCCGAGCCCGACGCGGGCGAGGTCGACTACGGCTGGCTGCTGCCCGCCCTCCTCGCCGCCGGCTACCGCCGCTTCGTCGGCGCCGAATACCGGCCGCGCGGGGCGACGGAGGACGGCCTCGGCTGGCTGGACGCGCTGCGCCGCCGGGCTTGAGCGGGGGTCAGTTCAGGCGCAGGCCGGTGTCCGCGTCGAAGAGGTGCGCCTGCGCGGCGTTCGGCGCGATGCGGATGGTCTCGCCGGGCTTGGCGGCGATGCGCTCGCGGAACACGCAGGTGATCTCGCTCGCCCCCATCCTCGCCACGACCTGCGTTTCCGATCCGGTGGGTTCGATCACGATCACCTCTGCCGGCAACCCGTCAGCCGACAGCTGGAAGTGCTCGGGCCGGATGCCGTAGTGCGCCGGGCGGCCGGCGGAGCCCGCCGGCGCGGCCGCGACCGGCAGCGTCATGCCCTCGGCGACGAAGCCGCCGCCGTCGATCCGGCCCGGCAGGAGGTTCATCGCCGGCGAGCCGATGAAGCCGGCGACGAAGAGGTTCGCCGGCCGGTCGTAGAGATCGAGCGGCGCGGGCGCCGGGGGGCGCCCCCCCGCGGGGCGACCC
>CAXUCL010000020.1:4544-9935 GCA_964249395.1 uncultured Rhizobiaceae bacterium | reverse complement strand
GCGCCGGCCTGCTCGATCAGCCCGGCGTGCATCACGACGATCTTGTCGGCCATGGTCATCGCCTCGATCTGGTCGTGCGTGACGTAGACGGTGGTGGTCCCGAGCCGCTGGTGCAGCGCCTTGATCTCGGTGCGCATCTGCACGCGCAGCTTGGCGTCGAGGTTCGACAGCGGCTCGTCGAACAGGAACACCTGCGGATCGCGCACGATGGCGCGGCCCATGGCGACGCGCTGGCGCTGCCCGCCCGACAGTTGGCGCGGGTAGCGGCCGAGCAGTTCGCCGAGGCCGAGGATGGCGGCCGCGCGATCGACCTTGGCGGCGATCTCGCCCTTCGGCGCCTTGGCCAGCTGCAACGAGAAGGCCATGTTCTCCGCCACCGTCATGTGCGGGTAGAGCGCGTAGTTCTGGAACACCATCGCGACGTCGCGGTCTTTCGGCGGCATGTCGTTGACGACGCGCCCGCCGATCGCGATCTCGCCGCTCGTGATCTCCTCGAGCCCGGCCAGCATGCGCAACAGCGTCGACTTTCCGCAGCCGGACGGACCGACGAGGATCACGAACTCACCGTCGGCGATGTCGACGGAGACGCCGTGGATGGTCGGCACGGCGCCGTAGGACTTCTTGACGTTGCGGATGGCGACGTCGGCCATGCTCGTTCCTTCCTGTCTTGTCGCGGTGCCGGCGTCAGGCGTAGCGCTTCAACCGCGCGGGCTCGGCGGCGGTTGAGCGAATGCCGGCGGGCATGGCGTCGCCGTGCGCGTCGATCATCTCGTCCACCATCGCGCGGATTTCGGCGAGCGACAGGACGCTGGCGGCGTGCCGGTCGAGCACGGCGGCGCGATGGACGCGCTCGCGGCTGCCTCCGAGCGCCGCCTTGACGGTGAGGTCCTGGACGTAGACGTGCGGCGCGCAGTAGCCGGCGAGTTCCGGCGGCAGCGTGCCGACGTGGCACGGCCGCAGCCCGTTGCGGTCGACGACGATCGGCACCTCGACGCAGCAGTCCCGCGGGAAGTTGTCGATGAGGCCGGTGTTGCGGACGTTGCCGTAGATGAGTTGGGGCTTGCCGGTCGCCATCGCGTGGACGATCAAGGAGCCATATTCGACGCTGCGTTTCAGGTCGAAGGTCTCGCCAGCCATGAGCTTGCGGCGCGTTTCGGCGTAGCGGCGGAGGTTGCGCTCGGAGCGCCGGACGTAGTCGTCCACCGGCACGTCGTATTCGGCGATCGTGGCACTGCTCTTCAAGAAGTACGGGGTGTATTCGGCGTTGTGCTCGCTGGACTCGGACACGAACCAGCCGAAGGTGCGCATGAGCTCGAAGCGCACCTTGTCCTTGGCGACGATCGCCGGATCGTTCATCGCCTCGCGCAGCCGCGGATAGGCGTCCTCGCCGTCGATCCTGAGCTTCAGGAACCAGGTCATGTGGTTGATGCCGGCGCAGTCGTAGTTCAGCCGCTCCGGCTCGACGCTTAAGTATTCGGCGAGCTCGTTGGCGGTGTTCTGGACGTTGTGGCAGAGCCCGACGACCTTCTGGTCGGGATACCGCTCGTAGACGGCCTGCGTCAGGATGCTCATCGGGTTGGTGTAGTTCATGAGCAGCGCGTCGGGGCAGAGTTCGCGCATGTCGGCGACGAGCTCCGCCATGAAGGGGATGGTGCGCAGGCCTCGGAAGATGCCGCCGATGCCGAGCGTGTCGGCGATGGTCTGCTTGAGGCCGTATTTCTTCGGGATCTCGAAGTCGAGCAGCGTCGCCTCGTGCATGCCGATCTGCACCATGTTGATGACGAAGTCCGCTCCTTCGAGCGCCCGCCGCCGGTCGAGGTGCTCCTCGATCCTTGGGCTCGCGCCGAACTGCGCCGCGGTCCAGCGCGCCATCATGCCGGCGGTCTCCAGGCGCTCGGCGTCGATGTCGTGCAGCGCGATCGCGACGTCGCGCAGCTCGGGGAAGTCGAGGACGTCGGTCAGGAGGTTCTTGACGAACACGACGCTTCCCGCGCCGATCATGGCAATCTTCAGCATGGCTGGTCCTTGTGAGATGAGGCGTCGGGCAACCGCCGGCCGGCGTTATTTCAGGCCGGTGCCGGCGATGCCCTGGATGAGCTGGCGCTGGAAGAACACGAAGATCACCAGCATGGGGACGAGCGACAGGAGCGCGATCGCCATGATGTAGGTCCACTGCGTCTCGTACTGGCCTTCCAGGAGGTTCAGGCCGAGCTGCACGGTGTACATGTCCTGGTCGGTCAGGATCACGAGCGGCAGCGCGAAGTCGTTCCAGCGCCACATGAACGTGAAGATCACGAGCACCGCGATGATCGGCTTGGACAGCGGCAGCACGATCTTGCGGAAGATCGTGAACTCGCTCGCCCCGTCGAGCCGCGCCGCCTCCAGCAGTTCGTCCGGGATCGACACCATGAACTGGCGCACCATGAAGATGCCGAAGGCTTCCGCCGAGCGGGGCAGGATGACGCCCCAGTAGTTGTTCAGGAGCCCCATCTCCGAGACGAGCAGGAACAACGGCACGATGATCACCTGGATCGGGATCATCAGCGCGCTGAGCACCGCGATGAACAGCGTGTCCCGGCCGGCGAAGCGGAACTTGGCGAAGGCGTAGCCGCACAGGAGGTTCAGGCTGACGGTGATCAGGACGGCGACCACCGCGATGACGATCGAGTTCCACGACCACAGGAGGAACGGCATGTAGTCGAGCGCTTCGGCGAAGTTGCTCCACACCCAGCCGGTCGGCGCGAGGTTGGTCTGGCCGCTGAAGATCTCGTTTTTCGGCCGGATCGCGGTCGCGAACATCCAGTAGATCGGGAAGAACATCACCGCGGCGCCGGCGGCGAGCAGCAGCCACAGCGCGCCGATCTCCAAGCGCCGGCGCGTCCGGTTCGTCGTCACGGCCATCGGCGGGGCGTCCTTGCGCGGGTCAAACGAACTGCTCCTTGCGCCGGTTCAGCCGCCATTGGACGAGCGTGAACAGGAGGATCAGGACGAACAGCACCATGCCCATGGCGCTGGCGTAGCCCATCTCGGAGCTCGCGAAGGCGGCCTGGTAGATGTACTGGACGATCATCGTCGTGGAGAAGCCGGGCCCGCCGCCGGTCATGACGTAGATCAGGTCGAACACCTGGAACGAGTAGATGACGTTGAGGATCAGGAGCAGGAAGGTCGTCGGGCGCAGGAGCGGCCAGGTCACGAAGCGGAACTGCTGCCACCGCGTCGCGCCGTCGATCCGCGCCGCCTCGTAGTAGCTCGGCGAGATCGACTGCAGCGCCGCGAGGTAGACCACCATGCAGAAGCCGACGCGCACCCACAGCGTCGTGACGATGATCGACGGCAGCGCCCAGCGCGGCGTCGACAGCCAGGCCACCGGGCCGACCCCGAGCTCGCGCAGGAGCGCGTTGACGACGCCGTAGTTGTCGTTGAACAGCCAGGCCGCCAGCAGCGCCGTCGCGACGCTGGAGATCACCACCGGCAGGAAGTAGATCGAGCGCAGGAACGTGCGCCCGACGAGGTCGCGGTTGAGGCCGATGGCGAGGAACAGGCCGATCACGAGGCTCGTCGGCACCGTCGCGAGCGAGTAGACCACGGTGTTCCGCAGCGACTGCCAGAACTGCCGGTCGGACACGAGCCGCTCGTAGTTGCGCGTGCCCGTGAAGGTCGGCGAGTCGATCAGCGTCCATTCGTGGACGCTGATGAACGCCGCGTAGAGCAGCGGAAAGAAGATGAACACCGAGAACAGGACGAGGTTCGGCGCGATGAAGACGTAGGGCGTCAGCCGGCTGCGCCAGACGCTCCACCGGCCGGTCCGGCGGCCGGGCGCCCCCCCCCCCCCCCGCCCGGCCAGAACCATAGAGGTGTCAGCCATGACCGCCGCCGCTTCGCCCGCGCCGCGCCGTGCCCCCGCGCCTCACGAGGCGAGCAGGATGTCGTTGACGTAGCCTTCGATGTTGGCGGCCGTTTCCTCCGGCGACTGACCGGACGTGAAGGCGAGGTCGAGCTCGTCCGCCAGGCGCGGGTTGAACTTGCCCCAGGTCGGCATGATCACCGTCGAGACCATGTGCTCGGGCACCGTCTTCGTTTGCTCCACGAACACCTTCATCTCGTCGGGGCGCAGCGCGTACTGGACGCCGCCGTCCACCAGCGACTGGCGGACGGGCAGGAACTGCGCCGCGTTGACGAAGTCGCGCATGTTCGCCTCGTCGGTGAGGAACTTGAGGAAGTCCGCGGCCGCTTCCGGCTCGTCGCAGTCGCGCGAAACGGCGACGCAGGTGCCGCCGAGGTCGTCGGCCGCCGCCTTGTCGCGCGGCAGGTAGGTGACGCCCCACCGGAACTTCGTCGCCTGCTTCTCCAGGAAGGGGATCTGCCAGTTGCCGTTCAGCATCATGGCGATCGTGCCGTTGGCGAAGAGGTTCTGGATCCGCTCGCTGCTTTTCAGCGAGGTGCTCGGCGGCACCAGCCCGTCGGTGAACCAGCTCTGGTTCCAGGCGATCGTCTCGATGCCGGCCGGCGAGTTGATCGCGGCCGTCTTCAGGTCGTCGCCGACGAGCTTGCCGCCGTGCTGGTAGAGGTAGATCATCCAGCGGTGCACGGCCGCGTTCTGCCAGGCCATGGCGAAGGGGTACTGGCTGACGGCGTCGGCCTTCAGCTTCTTGGCGAGGTCCCCGAACTCGGCCCACGTCCAGGCCTGGTCGAGCGATGTCGGCACCGTGGCGCCGGCTTTGTCGAGGATGTCCTTGTTGTAGTAGAGCGCGAACGTGTCGGTGTGGTGCGGCAGCGCGAAGGGCTTGTCCTCAAGGTTCACCGCCTTCCAGACGGACGGCGTGAACGCCTCGCCGGCGTTGCCGTCGATGTAGTCGCTGAGGTCGACGGCCGCTTCCGCCATCGCGTAGCGGCCGACCTGCTGGTAGGTGACGCGGAAGATGTCCGGCGCCTGGCGCCCGGCGAGCTGCGTGTCGAGCTGCTGGTAGAACTGCGGGAACGGCGAAACGTCGAGCCGGATGGTGACGCCCGGCTTCGTCGCCTGGTATTTCTCGATGACCTGCCGGTAGGCGGCGACTTCCGCGTCGCTGCCCCAAACGGCGAAGGACAGCTCCGTCGCGCCTTGCGCGAGGCTCGGCCGCGCCAGGCCGCCCGCGGCCAGGCCGAGGCCCGCGGCCGCCACGCCGCTCTTCAGGATCTGCCGTCGATCGAATCGGTTGTTCATCGCTTCCTCCCGTTGTTGTGCCTGGCCGGCCTGCTCTCGTCCCGGCTTGCCGCGTCCGGGTTCGAGACGGGTGCGCCCGCAACCGCCGCGGCGCCGCAGGACCGGCGCACGACGAGCCGCACCGGCAGCAGCCGTTCCGCCGCGCAGTCCCGCTTCTCGATCGCCGCGCCCAGCGTTTCCACCGCGCC
>CAXUCL010000020.1:0-4534 GCA_964249395.1 uncultured Rhizobiaceae bacterium | reverse complement strand
GGGCCGTTCCGCTCCCAGGTCGACGAGCCGCTCGGCGGCGCGCGAGCCGCCGGCCATCGAGTTCTCGGTGATCCGCACCAGCGCCTCGTCCAACGCGATGCCGGCTTCGCGGAGCGCGCGGCGGTAGCCGTCGATGCGCGCGCGCCCCGACCCTTCGCGGCGCGGCTCCTGCGTGACGTGGGCGATGCGCCGGTGGCCGAGCTCGACGAGGTGCCGGGTGGCGAGATAGCCGCCGGTCTCGAAGTCGACGCTGACGCTGCGCACGGCCGGGTCCGCGCTCGCCTCCTGCAGCACCGCCACCGCGATGCCGCGCGCGGCGAGCCGGGACAGCTCGGGCGAGCGGCAGTTGTCGTGCCCGGCCACCACGATGCCGTCGCAGGCCGAGCCCTGCAGCAGCGCGGCGGTTTGCAGCTCGTCGGACGCCTCGCCCAGCGGGATGATCGTGACCGAGTAGCCGAAGTCCTTGGCCGCGGCCTGCGCGCCGGAAACGATCTCGGAGAAGTAGGGATTCTCGATCGACGGCAGGACGAAGGTCAGCACCTTCGTCGCGCGGCGGCGCAAGCTGCGCGCGGCGTGGTTCGGGGTGTAGCCGAGCTCGGCGGCGGCCGACAGGACGCGGCCGCGCGTCTCGACGGAGATGCGGCCGCGCTCGGCCTGCCCGTTCAGCACCAGCGAGATCGTCGCCTGCGAAACGCCGGCGCGCCGCGCCACGTCCGCGCTGGTGGGCGCCTGCGAAACCCGCAGCTTGGCGTCGTTTGTCCGCAAGCAGGCCCTCCCAAGCCGTCTGCTAAAACGAATTAGCGTGGAACCTACAAAAATCGCCGCGCCTGTCAACGGCTTTCCCGACCTCGATGCGGTCACGTTCCGGCAAGGCCGGCGCCCGCCGCCGCCCGGAACGGCGCCCTCGCGGTCCGAGCGAACGAACGAAGGTTTCGCCGCGGTTGCGACGATGCTATGTGCCGCGCGGCCGCCCGCAGCGCGCCGCGCGTGGGTCGCGATCGACGAAACGCGGTCGGCCCGATCGCGGCGCGACGATCGAAGCGCCGGAGGCGCCGGACCGTCCGGGAACACCCCCGGCCAGCCGCGCGGCCTGCCGGCTCCGCTCGCCCGTCGTCACGGTCGGGGCGACCTTTCCCCCCCGCTCGAACGGGAACAGCGAATGAACGATCCGATCGCCTTCATCGACCTCGCGGCGCAGCAGGACCGGCTTCGCCCGCGGATCGAGGCCGCCATCGCGGGCGTCCTGCGCCACGGCGCCTACATCATGGGCCCGGAGGTCGCCGAGCTGGAAAGCCGGCTCGCGTCCTATGCCGGCCTCGGCGAGGCCGTGTCCTGCGCGTCGGGAACCGATGCCCTGATGTTGCCGCTGATGGCGTGGGGCGTGAAACCCGGCGACGCCGTCTTCTGCCCGACCTTCACCTTCGCCTCGACCGCCGAGGTCGTGGCGCTCCTGGGCGCGACGCCGGTCTTCGTGGACGTCCTCTCCGACACCTTCAACATCGATCCGCACGGTCTCGAGCGCGCGATCGCGCAGGTGAAGCGCGACGGGACGCTCGTCCCGCGGGCGGTGATCGGTGTCGACCTGTTCGGCCAGGCCGCCGACTATCCGGCGCTGCGCCTGATCTGCGACCGCCACGGCCTGAAGCTCGTTTCGGACGCGGCGCAGGGCTTCGGCGCCACGCGCGACGGCGCGCAGTCGGGCCGCTGGGCCGACGTCGTGGCGACCAGCTTCTTTCCGGCCAAGCCGCTCGGCTGCTACGGGGACGGCGGCGCCGTCCTCACCGACGATCGCGACCTGTCCGCCGTGATGCAGTCGCTGCGGGTCCACGGCAAGGGCGAGGACCGCTACGACAACGTCAGGATCGGCATCAACGGCCGGCTCGACACGCTCCAGGCGGCGATCCTCCTCGAGAAGCTCGCCGTGTTCGACGACGAGATCGCCGCGCGCAACCGGGTGGCCGCCCGCTACAGCCAAGCGCTGGCCGACGTCGCCGAGGTGCCCCGCGTCGAGCCGGGTTGCACCTCGACCTGGGCGCAGTACACCCTGAAGCTCGGCAGCGGTCGGCGCGAGAACTTCGCCGCGGCGCTCCGCGACGCCGGGGTGCCGACCGCCATCTACTACCCGAAGCCGCTGCACCGGCAAACCGGCTACCGCCATTATCCGTTCGAGAACAACGGTTTGCCCGTCTCGGACGCCCTGGCCGACAGCGTCGTCTCGCTCCCGATGCATCCCTACCTCGACGAGGCGACGCAGTCGCGCATCATCGACGCGGCCCGCAACGCGTTGCGACGCGGCCCTTCGGCGGCTTGAGCGTCCCGCGACCGGAGAAGACCCATGACGGACCGCGACGAACCGGCCTCGCTCGCCGCGCACGCGAAGACCTTCATCGAGCGGGTCGAGCGGCGGCAGGCGGTGGTCGGCGTCATCGGGCTCGGCTACGTCGGGCTGCCGCTCACGCTCGCCTTCCACGGGCGCGGCTTCCGCTGCATCGGCTTCGACGTCGACGAGCGCAAGGTCGACACGCTGGCAGCGGGACGCAGCTACATCCACCACATCGCCGACGAGCGCATCGGCTCGCTCATCGGAAACGGACGCTTCTGCGCCACCACCGACTTCGCCCGGCTCGCCGAGGTCGACGCGATCCTGATCTGCGTGCCGACGCCGCTCACCCGCTACCGCGCCCCGGACATGAGCTACGTCGAGGCGACGACGCGCTCCATCGCCGAGCACCTGAAGCCCGGGCAGCTCGTGGTGCTCGAGTCCACCACCTATCCCATGACCTCCGAAGACCTGCTGGCCAAGATCCTCGGGGACGGGTCGGGCCTCGTCGCCGACCGGGACTTCGCCCTCGGCTATTCGCCGGAGCGCGAGGACCCCGGCAACGTCGACTTCGAGACCGTGACGATCTCGAAGGTCGTCGGCGCCGACAGCGCCGTGTCCGGCGACATGATCGAGGCGCTCTACGGCGCGGTCGTGTCGCAGGTCGTGCGCGTTCCGAGCACCAAGATCGCCGAGGCCGTGAAGCTGACCGAGAACATCTTCCGGGCGGTCAACATCGCGCTCGTGAACGAGCTCAAGATGGTGTTCGACCGGATGGGCATCGACGTCTTCCCGGTGATCGACGCCGCCAAGACCAAGCCGTTCGGCTTCATGCCCTTCTATCCGGGGCCCGGCATCGGCGGCCACTGCATCCCGATCGACCCGTTCTACCTGACGTGGAAGGCCCGCGAATACGGCGTCCACACCCGCTTCATCGAGCTGGCCGGCGAGGTCAACTCCTTCATGCCGCACTGGGTGATCGGGCGCGTGGTCGAGGGCCTGTCCGATCGCCTGGCCAAGCCGGTCAAGGGCGCCCGCGCGCTGGTGGTCGGCCTCGCCTACAAGAAGAACGTCGACGACATGCGCGAAAGTCCGTCGATCGCGCTGATCAAGCTCTTGGAAGCGCGGGGCGCCGTGGTCGACTACTACGACCCCTTCATCCCGGTCGTGCGGCCCTTGCGCGAGCACATGGACCTCGCGGGCCGTCGGTCGATCGGCTGGAGCCGGGAAAGCCTGCGGCTGTTCGACGTCGCGGTGATCGCCACCGACCACGACGCGGTCGACTTGGCGATGCTGATCGAGACCGTGCCGCTGGTGGTCGACACGCGCGGCGCCACCCGCGCCCTGCCCGCCGCCCTTCGCGACAAGGTCCTGCGCGCCTGAGGGGTCTGCCGGGCGAGCCGCGAGCGGGCGGGTCTGCGGGCGAGAATTAGGACGGGGCGGCGCGAAAGAAGGCTGCGAGGGAGGCGAGCGCCACCTCGAAGTCCCGCCGATCGAAGGGTGCAACGAAGATGTCGTCGAACATCCTGCTTGCCTGTGCCGAATGCCCAAGGGCGCTGTGCTGGAAACAGTTGTCCGTGGACCGGAAAATGGTCGCGGCCCGACCCCGACGAGAGCCGCGTCGGCATGGGGGAGTGACGTCCCCCGGACAGCTACAGCTTTCCTTCGATGACGCGATGCCGTCGGTCGCGCCCGAGCCGAACGAACGGTCGTTCCACGGCCGGTCGCCTCGGGTGGACACGGTCGTTCCATGGCCTTTCGTCTCGGGTGGACAACGAAGCCGATCCGGCCGGGCCGTTTCCTGCCGATCGCGACAACGACGCGGGTGACCGTCCCACCCCGCTCGCCAGCCGTCCCGCCTCGGCGAAGACGCGGTCGACGAATAGGAACGAGCGACGCGCCGCCCGCGGCCCCGAACCGGCCCCGTCGCGGCGCTGGACGCCGGCGGCGCGCGCCACGACCAGGAGCGCCCGCCCGGTCGCGTCCGCGCGGGCGTGGCGCTCGCGTCCTACGATCGGTCTGGCCGCGTCCCCCGGGTCCGGCGACCCTTCCCCACACCGAAACGATCCGGAGGAGGCGTGTCGGTCCGACCGCCGGCGCAGCGGGAGGCGCCGATGCTTCGATCGGACCGAAAGCCGCCCGCCTCGGCGCCGTGTCCTTCACCCGTTCCCTCGAAAACCGGTTCCGTCCGCCAGGCGCCGAACGGGGCGGCGT
>CAXUCL010000019.1:0-27950 GCA_964249395.1 uncultured Rhizobiaceae bacterium | reverse complement strand
CTTCATGTGGGACGGCCACCGCTTCGTCTTGCGGGCCGCCGACCGGGCGGCGTTCCGGACCGAACCGTCCCCCAACCGGACCATCACGCTCGACGATGCCGCGACAAGCGTTCTCGAAGCCGCCCGCTCGCTCGGGCGAAACGGCGAAACGCCCGTGGTCGTGGCCCACAGCATCGCCGGCACCGTCGTCTCGCGCGCCGCCGCTCCAGTTCGGCGATCTCGGTCTCGATCGCCGCGAGCTTGGCGCGGTGCGCCGCCAGGGTGACCTCGCACGGCGTGTCGGCTTCCCCGAGACGCATGCAGGCCGGGAAGCCGGCGATCTCCGCCAGGTTGAAGCCGACGCCGATCAGCTGAACGATCTGGCGCACCTGCGCGACGGCGTCCGGGCCGAAGTCGCGGTAGTTGTTCGCGTGCCGGTCGGCCGCGATGAGCCCAGCCGCCTGGTAGTGGCGGATCGAGCGCACGCTGGCGCCGGCGCGTTTCGCGAGTTCGCCGATGGTCATCGAATCTCTCCTGCGACGCTTCTAGCGGCTGACATCAGTGTCAGGGTCAAGGGTCCGTCGGCGGCGGCCGTCGAGACGCCGAGGCGCCGCGCTCGTGGTCCGAACCCCCCGTTCTTCGCTGCCCCGTTCTATCGAGCCAACCGGCCGCTTTCGCGCGGCCTCGACACCCGGCTGCGCGACAGCCATGCCGGGCAAACCGCCGGGCGCCGAGCCGATCGCGGCGGCGTCCTGGCGCGCCGTCCACGAGACCCGACGCGCGTCGGGACGTCGGCGCGAAGGCCGTCTACGGTTCGCGAGCTTCGGGAGCGGACTCGCCGGACAGCCGCAGCTGCGCCTCGACGGCCGCCTTGTCGATGACCGACCAAACGCGGACGATCTTGCGGTCCCGAAACTCGTAGAAGACGTTTTCGGAGAACGAGACCGCCCGGCCGTTCACGGGCAGGCCGAACAGCGTTCCCTTCGGGGTGCAGTCGAACAGCAGCCGGCTCGCGACGAACGGACCGTTTGCCACCAGCAGCTCGATGCGGAAGCGCAGGTCGGGAATGGCCTCGAAGTCCTGCTCGAGCATGGTCCGGTAACCCGCGACGCCGACGTGCTCGCCGTTGTAGGAGACGTCGTCGCCGACGAAGTCCGGAAGGCGCGGCCAATCCTGCCGGTTCAGGCACGCGATGTAGGCGCGGTAGACGTCCGGAAGGTCCTCGTCGCTCATCCGCTCCGATCCTCGCCTTGCGCGTACGGTCCTGCGGCGCCGGTCGGTCCCGCCCGAACGCGTCGCGGAGCTTCGTCTAGCATCCAGCGTCGCGATGCGCCCGTCCTCGCCATGTAGCGCAGACCGACGAAACGCCTCGTGCGGCGGGTGCGCCCGCCGCCCGGCATCCTCCGGCGACGGCCTCGGGGCGCTACGCTCGGCCCCGTTCCGTTCCGGGACGACCGACGGATGCGGCTTGGGGGAGCCGCTAGAGCGGCATCCGCCCGCCGGTGGTTCGGTCGATCTCCTCGAAGAACCGTTCGGCCCGCGGACCGCGCTCGATCAGCTCGATCACGGCGCCGTTGGCGACCTCGGCTTCCAGATAAACCCAGCGCACCGGTTCGCTGCCGTCCCCTTGCACGAGGAGCGGGGGGCGGACGCCGCCCCGGGCCGCGGCGATGGCGTCCAGCTCGTGGTCGATCGAGCGGACCAGGTAGCCGAGGTGGTGCAGGCCCTCGCCCCGCTCGCGCAGCCAGGCCGCGTGCGGCGACCGGTCGTCGACCGGTTCGAGGAACTCCAGCAGGGTGTTGCCCATCCAGACGAAGCCGACGCGCAGGTCGAAGCCGATGGTCCCGTCGGACGTCCGGGCCGTCGGGGACCGAAGATCGAACGTGTGCGCGCGACCGAACCCGAACGCGCTCTCGACGCCGCGCAGGGCCTTGTCCCGGTCCGCCACGACCAGTCCGACGTGATGCAGGTCGGGGAAGCCCGATCCGTCCCGGCGCTCGCCGCTGGCGCTCGCGCGTCCGCCGGCAACGGCCTCGCGCGGCCCGCCCGGCCTTCCGTCGTCGCTTGCCGGCGAAGACCGGCCTTGCGCCTGCGCCGGAGGAGCGCCCATGGCGAGCACGGAGCAACCGCAGGCGGCGATCGCGGATCGTCTGGACATCATCGGCAGGGAACTCCGAAAGTTTCGTGGAGGGCATCGGGCTGTCCGGCCTTCGAGGCGCGGACCCCCGATCAACGGTTCGGATCGGCCGCGATCGCGACGTCACGCTGCGCCTCGATCGCGGCGAGCCGGCCGGCCAAAGCCTTGCTGATCGAGTTGTAGGCCGTGCTTCCGAGCGCCAGGCGCAGCGGCGGCGCGTCGGCGTCCATCGCGTCGACGATGGCGTCGACGCTTCTCGCGGCGTCGGCCAGAACGCCGAAGCGGCCGGCGTCGAGGTTTCGGCGCACGTCCGCCGAAGGCGCCTGGTCGTAGTCCGCCATCGGCGTCGCCCGCGACAGCCCCGTCTTGAAATCGGTCGCCGTCGGACCCGGCTCGACGAGGAGGAAGTCGATGTCGAAGGGCGCGACTTCTTGGGCGACCGCTTCGACGAAGCCTTCGATGCCCCACTTGGTCGCATGGTAGAGGCTGAAGCCGGGATAGGCGATCTGGCCGCCTTCCGACGACACCTGGACGATGCGGCCGCCGCCTTGCGCGCGCAGGTGCGGCAGCGCGCTGCGGATCAGCTGGATCGAGCCGGTGAGGTTGGTGGCGATCTGCCGGTCGATCTCGGCGTCGTCCAGTTCCTCCGCGGCCCCGAGCAACCCGTATCCGGCGTTGCTGACCACCGCGTCGATGCGGCCCATCGCGGCGAACGCGCCGCTCACGACCGTCCGGATCGCGGCCGCGTTCGTCAGGTCGAGCACTTCGACGCGCAGCCGATCGCCGTGCGCGTCGCGCAGGTCGGCGAGCGCGGCCGCTTGGCGGACGGTGGCGACCACGCGGTCGCCGCGCGCCAGCAGGCGCTCGGTCATCAGCCGGCCGAAACCGGAGGAGGTTCCGGTGATGAGGTAGGTCTTCGCCATGTCGCGATCCTTCTATCGGTCGCGACGATTTGGGTGTTCAGATACGTCGGATAAGATCACCAATCCCGCATGACCCGGTGAAGGAAAGCCACCGATGACCAAGCCGACGCTTGCCGACCTCGAAGCCTTCTCGGCGATCGCCGCCCATCGCAGCTTCCGCCGCGCCGCCGACGCGCTGGGCCTGTCCCGCTCGTCGCTGAGCCACGCCATGATCGCGCTGGAGCGCGGCATGGGCGTCCGGCTGCTCCACCGCACGACGCGCAGCGTGTCGCCGACCGCGGCCGGCGAGCGGCTGCTGGCGAGGCTCGGGCCGATCCTGCGCGACCTGGACGGCGCGCTGGACGAGATCGCCGACGATCGCGGCCGGCCGGCCGGCGCGCTCCGGATCAACGCCAACGAGGTCGCCGCCCGGATGCTTCTGGCGTCCGCGGTGCCGGTGTTCCTGGACCGCTACCCGGACATGACGCTCGACCTCGTGTCCGACGGCCGGCTGGTCGACATCGTGGAAGGCCGGTTCGACGCCGGCGTGCGGCTGGCCGAGGCGGTGCCGCAGGACATGATCGCCGTTCCCGTCGGCGGCGACGCCCGCTTCGTCGCGGTCGCCTCGCCCGCCTACCTCGCCGGCCGGACCATGCCGGTCGTGCCCGACGACCTGCGCGGCCACCGCTGCATCCGGCATCGTCTCCCGAGCGGCAAGCGCTACCGTTGGGAGTTCGAGCGGCGCGGGCAGGAGGTCGCGGTCGACGTGCCCGGCGCGCTGACGCTCGACCATCCGAGCCTGATGGTCGAAGCCGCGCTGGGTGGGCTGGGCATCGCCTACGTGTCGGAACGGTCCGCCCGTGCCGCGCTGGCCGACGGCGCGCTCGTGACGGTCCTGGCCGACTGGTGCCCGACCATCCCCGGCCTGTGCCTCTACTACCCGGGCCATCGCCACGTGCCCGCCGGGCTGCGCGCCTTCATCGACGTCGCGAAGGAGATCGAGCCGTAGGCGATCGCCCTTCGTGCGCCCAAACGCGGCCGGACGACCTCGGCGGTCGACGCGACGCCGTCGACGAGCGCGACCGATGCGCCGCCTTTCAGGCGCTCCGTCGGAACGGTTGCGCGGGTTCGCGCAGGCGCACGAGGTCGTCGGCCTCCATCGGCCGGTGGAACAGGAACCCCTGCATCTGCGAGCATCCGGCCTGCTTCAGGAACAGGTGCTGCGCGGCGTCCTCGACCCCTTCGGCCGTGACCGACAGGCCGAACGACTGCGCGAGCCCGACGATGGAGCGGATCACGCCGTCGGCGCCCGGTTTCGCGCGCAGGTTCTCGATGAACGCGCGGTCGATCTTCAGCTTGTCGAACCGGATCTGGTTGAGATAGCCGAGCCCCGCATAGCCGCTGCCGAAGTCGTCGAGCGCGATGCGAAAGCCGGCCTTTCTCAATCGTTGGACCTTGCCGGCTGCGTCCGTCATGTCGGCGATCAGCACCGTTTCGGTGACCTCCAGCTCGATCCGGCGGGGATCGACGCCGATCCGCGCCGCGAGCGCCATCAGACGGTCGACGAAACTCGGATCCCGGAACTGGACCGGCGACAGGTTCACGGCGGTGATCAGGTCCGGCCAGCGCTTGGCGTCGGTGAACGCGCGGCGGAGAACCCAGTCGCCCAGCTTGTGGATGAGATCGGTCTTCTCGGCGACCTCGATGAAGTCGAGCGGCGGGATCATGCCCCGCGTCGGGTGCGGCCAGCGCAGCAGCGCCTCGACGCCGCTGATCGGCAGGCCGTCGGCGCAGACCAGCGGCTGGTAGTGCAGCGTGAGTTCGTCGTCGGCGATCGCCCGGGCGAGATCGCGGGCCAGTCGTTGGGACCCGAGGATGTCGCGTTCCATCGACGGGTCGAACGCGCAGACGACGCCGCGCCCGGCCGCCTTGGCGGCGTAGAGGGCGATGTCGGCGCGACGCATCGCCTCGACGAGGTTCGGTCGGCCGGGGTCCGAGCGCGCGACGCCGATGGACACGCCGGTCCGCACGACGTGGCCGCCGACCTCGTAGGGAAGGGAACAGGCGTCGAGCAGGCGCTGGCCGAGCGGCGCGATGCCGCCATCGTTCGTCGAGATCACCGCGAACTCGTCGCCGCCGAGACGCGCCGCGAAGCCGTCCCCGCCGGTCGCCTCCCGGATGCGGCGCGCGAACTCCCGGATCAGTTCGTCGCCCACCTCGTGACCGAGCGAGTCGTTGACGTCCTTGAAGCGGTCGAGGTCGAGATAAAGCACCGACAGCTGCGCGCCGGTCCCGCCGGCGCGATCCGCCTCCGTCCGGAAGCGCTCGCTCAAGCCCGTGCGGTTCGACAGCCCCGTGAGCGCGTCGGTGCGCGCCGCCGCCTGCGCTCGGGCCTCGCTCGCCTTCAGCTTGGCGTTCATCGCCTCGAGCTCGGCGACGCGGCTCGCCAGTTCCGCGGCGATGCCGATGTCCGCGCTCCAGCGGTTGGCCAGCGCCGTCGCGAGCTGCTGGAGTTCGGCGCCGTCGAACGGTTTCAGGAGGTAAAACAGCCGCTCCGGCCGACCGACCGCCACCGCGATCTCCGCCGGCTTGTGGTCCGAGTATCCGGTCACGATGACGATGTTCACGTCCGGATCGATCCGGCGGATGCGACGCGCCGTTTCCAGCCCGTCGATGCCGGGCGGCATGCGCATGTCGAGGAATACGATCGCGAACGGTCGCCCGTCGCGCGCGGCGCTCTCGACCTCGTGGACGGCGCGTTCCCCCTGCCGGCAGTAGACGACGTCGGCGAGCGGCGCGTCGCCGGGGCGAGGCGCGGCTTCCTCGCCGAACAGTTCGGCCGACAGCGCGTCGAGGTCGGACGCGGCGGGCTGCGCTGCGCCCGTCAGGTCGTCCAGGACCCGTCTGTACGCGTCGAGCACCTGCGCGTCGTCGTCGGCGACCAGAACGCGCCGCAGCTTCTCGCTCGTCGTCATGCCGCCTCCTTCAGTTCCGCGGCGGCGCTCGGCAGCACGAGGTGCAGGGTCGCGCCGCGCCCGGTCCCGTCGCTTTGCGCGTAGAGCCGCCCCTTCATCGCGTTCATGGCGTTCGCGCACCAATGGAGGCCGAGCCCGCTCGAGCGCTCGCGCCGGGTCGAGAAGCCGCGCTCGAAGATGCGTTCGAGACGGTCCGGCGGAATGCCGTCCCCGTCGTCGCGGACGCGGATGTCGAGCGCTGGCGCTCCGTCGTGCCGCGTCTCGTGGACCGTCAACGCGATTGTGCCGCCGGTTCCGTTGGCCGCGATCGCCTCGGCGGCGTTCAGGAGAAGGTTGGCCAGCACCTGCTCCAGCGCGATCCTGTGGCCGACGACGCCCGTCCCCGGCGGCACGTCGAGCGCCAGGGCGACGCCGGCCTTTCCCCGGAGGATGACCGCGGCGGCCGCGGCGCAGGACGCGAGGTCGACCGTCTCGACGGCGCGCCCGCCGTGCGAGGCGGCGTCCTCGTCCTTCAGGATCCGGTCGACGTGACGCACCATGGCGCCCAACGCTTCCAGGGTCGCCTTCCGCTTCGCGCCGTCCTCGAGAAGCCTCGTCGCGGACAGGGCAACGAACTGGTGCAGCTTCCCGGCCCGTTCCGGCGCGAGAGCGGGATCGGCGAGCTGCTCCACGGCCTTGGCGAGGTTGTGCTTCCAGGGCGCGTCCTCTTCGCGCAGCAGGTCCCAGGTGATCGTGCTGATCGGGCTGACCGCGTTGCGCACGTTGTGCAGGATGCCCGCCGCCTGGTCGGCGGCGCCGTGGTTGTAGTCCTGCCGGCGCAGCGCTTCGCGCAACTCGGCCAGCTGCGCCGCCATCCGGTTGAAGGACAGGACGGCGTCGCTGAGCTCGTCGCCGCGGTCGTCGGGCGGGATGGGTTCGAGGCTCCCGGTCGAGGCGACCGTCACGAGATGGCTTCGCATCGCTTCGACGCGCGCGATCACGATCCGGCGCAGGAGAACCGCGAGGGTGACGATCAGCAGCGCGCCGCCGACCGCGAGAAGCGACATCGCGACCCAGACCGCCTGACGCCCGGCCGACGTGATCAGGCGGTCGGTCTTCGAGACGAGAACGGCGAGCGGCTGGCCGTCGATGCCTTCGAGAACGGTTCGCGTCTTGATCGCGTCGCCGCTCGTCGTCGTGCCGCCGGACGCGGGCTCGTCGGATCGGATCGGCAGAAGGTCGAAATCGACCTTCGTCGATTGGCGAAGCGCCTCGAGGTCGAGCAGCTTGCCGAACATCAACGTGCCCATCGCGGGCCCTTCCCGTTCCGTCGTCAGGATCGGCGCGTAGCCGACCGCGACGAGGCCGAGCTCCGTTCGCACCAGGCCCTGCCGCGATCGAGGGCTGGCATCGAGACGGCGGAAGGGGTGATCGCCCGGCAGTTCGGCCGCCGTCAGCAACCGGATGACGGCGGGTTCCTCGCCCGCGTAGTCGAACCCACGGTCGAGCTTCACGCGGCCGGCGGCGTCGACCGCGAGGAAGAAGTCGACGCTGAGCGCCTTCAGGGACTCGGCGCTGACGTTCTTCGCTTCGAAGTCCGCGACGCGGTCCTGCATGAAGCCGTAGCTGTCGTCCCAGAACGCGTAGTCGCGGGCGGAGGCCGCGACCTGCTCCTCCTGGACCTGGATGGCCTCGATGGCGCGGCTCTGGTTGCGCGCCGCGGTCTGCGTCTCGATGTCGAGGAACCGCGGCATGATCGTCCATTCGAGGACGGCGAAGTTCAACAACGCCGACACGGCGACGACGCCGGCGAGGGCGAGGTTGGTCTTCGTGACGATGCGCATCGCAAACCTCCGGCGCAAGGTCTAGCGCGGCGGTCTTAAGGAAGCGTCTCGCGGGCAGGCTCGAAGGAGCGGAAGGCGTTCCGGCCGCCGTCCGCGTCCTCGACTCAAGATCGGTGCGCGCGGCGCGGCGAGAGGCGTCCGACCCCGGCGCCTGCGACGGACGCGTGCGTTCGAGCGGCGCGCCGTCTCCTTCCGGCCACGCCGCCGAGCCGCCGTGACGGCGCTTCAACGACCGTGCGTTTCCACGATGCGTTCGAGGAGTTCGCCGAGGAGAAGCCGCTCGCCCGGCGACAGCGACGCCGTGTTCGGGGCGATCCTCGCGGAAGACGGCGACGCGTTGCTTGAGCATCGCGATGCCGGCGCGCATGGCCGGCGACGGCGGCCCTTTTCGTGCCGCGCCGTGCATGATCGCAAACACGGCCGGATGGGCGAGCCCGAACGCGACGTGCTCGTCCCAGGCGTCGGCGAGATCCTGAACGGGATCGGGGTGCGGCTCGCGCCGGGCTTTGGCGGCGACGTATTCGGCGAGGCTGTGTTCGGCGACCGCGTCGAGCAGGCCCTGCTTGTCGCCGAACAGGCGATACAGCGTCGGCGCCTGCACGGCGGCGGCGGCGGCGACGGCGCGCGTCGTCAGCGCTTCGACGCCGCCCTCGGCGATCAGCCGGTTCGCGGTCGCCAGGATGCGCGCGCGAGTGCCGGGCAGCGGCGGTCTGGCGGCAGCGAAGGAGCTCATGCCGGAAGATACCACCGTTACGCCGATCGCGGTAGCGCAGATTGCCGCGCGTCGTGATCGATGCTAACCCTCCACTGTTTCCAGCGGAAAGGACCATCCGAGATGATCGTCGTCACCGGCGCCACCGGAAAGCTCGGCCGAGCGATCGTCGAAGCGCTGCTCGATCGCGTTCCCGCCGACCGGATCGGCGCCAGCGCCCGCGACCCGTCGAAGATCGCCGACCTGGCGCGGCGCGGCGCGGCGTGCGCGTGCGCGGGGCCGACTTCACCGATGGGGACAGTCTGCGGGCCGCCTTCGAGGGAGCCGAACAGGTCCTGATCGTCTCGTCGAACGCCCGCGCGACCGGCGGCGACACGCTGGCGCAGCACCGCAGCGCGATTGGGCAGGCGAAGGCCGCGGGCGCGCGCCGGATCGTCTACACCAGCCACATGGGCGCCGGTTCGCGCTCGGCCTTCGCGCCGATGCACGATCACGCCGCGACCGAAGCGATGCTCGGCGAGGCCGGAATGAAGTGGACCAGCCTGCGCAACGGGTTCTACGCGTCGACCGTCCCGCAGCTGATCGGCGACGCGGCCGGTTCGGGCGTGCTCGCGGCGCCGCGCGACGGCAAGGTTTCCTGGACGGCCCACGCCGACCTCGCGGCCGCGGCCGCGCTCGTCCTGGTCGGGGCAGGGCGCTTCGAAGGCCCGCCGCCGCCGTTGCCCGCCGGCGCGGCGCTGGATCTGGCGGCCGGCGCCGCGCTCGTTTCCGACGTGAGCGGGCGCCCGGTGGAGCGCCGCGTCGTTTCGGACGCCGATCACGAGAAGCGCCTCGCCGAGGCCGAGATGAACCCGAAGGCAATCGAAACGATCATGGGCTTGTTCCGGGCGAGCCGCGCCGGCGAGTTCGCGACGGTGGATCCGACGCTCGCCGAGCTGCTGGAGCGTCCGACGACCTCGTTGCGCGCCCGTCTTTCCGCCGCCCGTCTCGACCGGTAAACGCCGGAACCCCGGGACAGGACGGCCGCCAGGTCTCACCCCATTCGCCGCAGGAGCACGAAATGACCGGCAGGACGGTTCTCATCACCGGCGCCAACAAGGGCATCGGCTTCGAGACGGCGCGCCAGCTCGGGCGGCTCGGCTACCGCGTGTGGCTCGGCAGCCGCGACGAAGCGCGCGGCCGGGCGGGCGCTGAGCGGCTCGTCGCGGAAGGGCATGACGTTCGCGTCCTGGCGATCGACGTCGCCAGCGACGCGAGCGTCCGGGACGCGGCGGCCCGCGTCGAGGCGGAAGACGGCAAGCTCGACGTCCTCGTCAACAACGCCGGCATTCCCGGCGGCCGCGCCGCGCCCGGCGCGCAGCCGGTCGACGAGATCAAGGACGTCTACGAGACCAACGTCTTCGGCGCGATCCGGGTGACGCAGGCCTTCCTGCCGCTCTTGAAGGCGGCGGGCGAGGCCAGCGTCGTCATGGTGTCGAGCGGCCTCGGCTCGCTCGGCTGGCTGTCGGACCCGTCCAACCCGTTCTACGGCGTCAACATCCTCGGCTACAACACGTCCAAGACGGCGCTCAACGCCGTGACGGTCTCGTTCGCCAAGGACCTGAAGAACAGCGGCATCCGGGTCAACGCCGCCGATCCGGGCTACACCGCGACCGACTTCAACGGCCACACCGGCTACCGGACGGTGGAGCAGGCGGCCGCCGGCATCGTCTGGCTGGCGACGCAAGACGCGTCCGGCCCGACCGGCGGGTTCTTCTTCGAACAGGAGCGCGTGCCCTGGTGACCGGTTCGGGCGGCGACCGCGCCCGGCCTCGTCCGCCAGCGCGCCGCGTGGCTGTGATCTCGAATCGGAAGCATTCGCTCCCGCCGTATTCCGCCGCAAGGCCGGTTTAGCGGCGGTCGTCGACGCCCGTTCTTGCGAGGCGCACGTCTTCGTTTCTCGGATGATCCGCGAGCCGCTTCACCGGCTGGGCCGACGAGGCGCCGGACGATCGCCCATCGGGTGGCGAGCGAGGCCGGTCGCGTCGACGCGTGTCATGGCCTTGAGCCGCTAGGCCCGGCGCGGCAGCGCCTGCGGCGAGCATGCGATGTGTCTCATGCGTCCGGCTGCGCGTGCGACGGCGCCGCCGCGATCCCTCTCCGTCGCGCCCGCCTTCTTTCCTTCGGCATCCCGGTGAGCCGTTTCCGGCGCGCCGAAGACCTCGCCTGCGATCCGTGAACCGTTTCTGTTTCATTTCGTCCGCCCGTCGAGGGCCCGGACCCCGATCGGTCGCGGGAGGAGAACGCGGTAGCAGGTCGCGGCACGCTTGAGAGCGTCGATGTGCGCCTTGAAACCTCGCATAATTTCAGTAATTACAGAAACAACAGTTATCGCAAACAGGACGGCTTCGGCTGATCTCCCATGTCGTTTCTCGCCGGCTTCGACGCCCTCTTCCTCGCCCGGGCGCAGTTCGCGTTCACCGTCGCCTTCCACATCGTGTTCCCGGCCTTCACGATCGGGCTGGCCAGCTACCTCGCGGTCCTGGAAGCGCTGTGGCTGCGGACGGGCCGGGACCTCTACCTCAACCTCTTCCGCTATTGGCTGAAGATCTTCGCCGTCGCCTTCGCCATGGGCGTCGTGTCCGGCATCGTCATGAGCTACCAGTTCGGCACGAACTGGTCGGTCTTCGCCGACAAGGCCGGACCGGTGATCGGGCCGCTGATGGCCTACGAGGTGCTGTCCGCCTTCTTCCTCGAGGCCGGCTTCCTCGGGGTCATGCTGTTCGGCATGAACAAGGTCGGCCCGCGCCTCCATTTCGCCGCGACGCTGATGGTCGCCGTCGGCACCTTCTTCTCCGCCTTCTGGATCCTGTCGGTGAACTCCTGGATGCAGACGCCGCAGGGCTTCGGCATGAACGAGGCCGGGCAGTTCGTGCCGCTCGACTGGTGGGCGATCGTGTTCAACCCGTCCTTCCCGTACCGGCTCGTCCACATGCTGCTCGCCGCCTACCTGACGACGGCGCTCGTGGTCGGCGCGGTCGGCGCTTGGCACCTGCTGCGCGACCGCACCAACAAGGGTGCGCGGACCATGTTCTCCATGGCCATGTGGATGCTGGCCGTGGTGACGCCGCTGCAGATCGCAGCCGGCGACATGCACGGCCTCAACACGCTGGAGCACCAGCCGGCCAAGGTGATGGCCATGGAAGGCCACTTCCGGAGCCATCCGGACGGCGCGCCGCTGATCCTGTTCGGCCTGCCGGACCAGGAAGCGGGCGAGGTGCGCGCGGCGATCGAGATCCCGAAGCTCTCGTCCTTCATTCTGAAGCACGACCTGAACGCGCCGCTCGCCGGCCTCGACACCGTGCCGCGCGAGAACTGGCCGCCGGTGCCGGTGGTGTTCTGGTCGTTCCGCGTCATGGTCGGTCTCGGCTTCGCCATGCTGGGCCTCGGCCTGTGGAGCCTCTGGGCGCGCTGGCGCGGCACGCTTCACGCGGCGCCCTGGCTGCACCGCGCCGCCGTTTTGATGGGTCCGATGGGGTTCGTCGCGGTGCTCGCCGGCTGGGTGACGACCGAGGTCGGACGCCAGCCCTTCACGGTCTACGGTCTTCTGCGCACCGCGCAGTCCGCCTCGCCGCTCGACGCCCCGGCGGTGGCCGCGTCCCTCGTCGCCTTCGTCCTCGTCTACTTCGCGGTGTTCGGGGCGGGCGTCCTCTACATCCTCAAGCTGATGGGCCACGCGCCGCACCGCGGCGAGCCGGGTCTCGACACCGGCGTGCCGATCCGCACCGCCGGCGTCACGCCCGCCCCAGCGATCGACGCCCGCCGCTTGCAGCCCGCGGAGTGACGACGATGGACCTGTTTCTCGACCTGTCGACCGTTTGGGCGCTGCTCATCGCCTTCGCCGTTTTCGCCTACGTGGCGATGGACGGCTTCGACCTCGGCATCGGCATCCTGTTCCCGACGCTGCAGGTGGGCCCCGAGCGCGACGCGGCGATGAACTCCGTCGCGCCGGTCTGGGACGGCAACGAGACCTGGCTGATCCTCGGCGGCGGCGGTCTCTTCGCCGCCTTCCCGCTCGCCTACGCCATCGTCCTGCCGGCGCTCTACGCCCCGATCGTCGCCATGCTGCTCGGCCTCGTCTTCCGCGGCGTCGCCTTCGAGTTCCGCTGGCGCGATCCGGGTCACCGCGCGCTCTGGGACGCCGCCTTCTTCGGCGGCTCGCTCGCTGCCGCCCTCGCGCAAGGGGTGATGCTCGGCGCTCTCCTGCAGGGCATCGCGGTGGATGGCCGTGCCTACGGCGGCGGCTGGTGGGACTGGCTGACGCCGTTCTCCGTTCTCACGGGGTTGAGCGTCGTCGTCGCCTACGCGCTGCTCGGCGCGACCTGGCTCCTGATGAAGACGGAGGGCGCGGTCCGTCGCCACGCGCGGCGCATGTCGCGTCGGTTCGGGGTCGCCACCGTCGCGGCCATCGCCGCGGTGAGCCTCGCCACGCCGTTCCTCGAAACCGCATACTGGCAGCGCTGGTTCGCCTTCCCGAACGTGCTCGTGACCGCCCAGGTGCCGCTGCTCGTGACGCTCGGCGCGGTTCTCCTGTTCCGCTCGCTGGGGCGGGACGACGGGGCGGACCATCGACCGTTCCTCATCGCCCTCGCGCTGTTCGCGCTCGCCTTCGTCGGGCTCGGCATCAGCGTCTATCCGGACATCGTGCCGGGCCGCGTGACCATCTGGCAGGCGGCCTCGCCGCCGTCGAGCCAGCTGTTCATGCTCGTGGGCGCGGGGACGCTGATCCCGATCATCCTCGCCTATACCGGCTACGCCTACTGGGTGTTCCGCGGCAAGGTCGGTGCGGAGGGCTACCATTGACGGGTCCCCCTGTTTGGCTGACCCGCCTCGGCTGGATGCTGCTGCTTTGGCTGGCCGGGCTCGGCGTGGTAGGAACCGTCGCCTTCCTCATCCGCCTTTGGCTCCGGGTCTGAGCGTTCCATGCAGCTGCCACCGCTCGTCCAGACCTTCGTGCTCCACTTCGGCGAGATGGGCTCGCGCTGGGGCATCAACCGCACGGTCGGGCAGATCTACGCCCTCCTGTTCGTTTCGAGCCGCGCCTTGAACGCCGAGGAGATCGTCGAGAAGCTCGGCGTGTCGCGCTCGAACGTGTCGATGGGCCTGAAGGAGCTGCAGGCCTGGAACCTCGTGCGTCTCCAGCACGTGCCGGGCGACCGGCGCGACTACTTCGGCACGCCCGACGACATCTGGCAGATCGTCCGCACGCTGGTCGAGGAGCGCAAGAAGCGCGAGGTCGACCCGACGCTCACCATGCTGCGCGAGGTGCTGATGGACGAGCCGGGCACCGACGAGGAGCGGCACGCGCAGGCGCGCCTGAAGGAGATGCACGACCTGTTCGAGCTCTTCGCCGGCTGGTACGGCGACGTCCGCAAGCTCGAGACCGACCGCCTCGTCCAGCTCCTGAGCCTCGGCGCCAAGGTGCAGAAGATCCTGGAGATGAAGGACAAGCTGCGCATCCTGCCGGGATCGAAGGGCAGGAAGAAAGCCTGATCGCGATCGAAGAACCGCCGCGATCGTCCGTCGGCCGTCATCCGACGCCCGGCGCCGCCGCTCGCTTGGCGTTCTTCGAAGCGTGGAACCGCCGGATGACCCGGTCCATGAAGACCCGGACGCGAGGCGAGCGTTGCCGGCGCTTCGGATAGGGAAGCGAGGCCGCGATCGGCGTCGGCGGGACGTATCCTGGAACCTCGACCGAGGCGCCAGCCGCCGGGCCATGGCCGCTACCGCGACGCCGTCCTGAAGTGATCGATCAGCGCGCGCAGCTTCGCCGGCTGGTGCTGCCGCCGGGGAAAGAACAGGAAGAAGCCCGGGAACGCGGGCAGATAGTCCTCCAGGACGGACACGAGCTCGCCCCGTTCGAGATGGGGGCGGAAGGTTTCCTCCATCCCGAAGGTCAGCCCCGTGCCGGCGCAGGCCAGGCGGACCATCACGGTCATGTCGTTGGTGGTCACCCGGGGGTCCACCGCGACGTCGAAGTCGCGGCCGTTCTCGGTGAACTCCCACCGATACGGCGCCACGTCCGCGCGCGGACGCCAGCCGATGCAGACGTGGTCGACCAGGTCCTGCGGATGGGCGGGCGCCCCGTGCCGGGCGACGTAGCCCGGAGAGGCGACGGTGAGCTGGCGCTGCTCGGCGGAAACGGGAACCGCGATCATGTCCTGGTCGATCACTTCCCCCAGCCGCACGCCGGCGTCGAACCCTTCGCGGACGATGTCGAACTCGGCGTCCGTGACGGTGACGTCGAGGTCCACCGCCGGATGCGCCGCGAGGAAGCCGGCCAGCGCCGGACCCTTCAGGAAGCCTTCCGCAATGGAGGAAACGCACAGCCGGAGCCGGCCCGCCGGGCGCCCTCGCTGTTCCCGCACGGCCTCCAGTGCCGCTCCGAGGTCCACCATCGCGGGACGCGCGGCCGCGTGGAGCCGCTCGCCCGCTTCGGTGAGGTGGACGCTGCGCGTGGTCCGCTGCGCCAGCGCCACCCCGAGGCGATCCTCCAGCCGCTGGAACGCCTGGCTGACCGCCGAGCGCGTGACGCCGAGCTGCTCGCTCGCGGCGCGGAAGCTGCGCGTTTCGGCGACCGCGAGGAACACCGTCAGTCCTTCGAGCCTGTCGATCATTGGTCAGCCCCGCTTACCAGCGCATCCGGGATCGGCGTCTAGGTCGCAAACCGGCGGCGGCCTATCTCAAAGTCACCGGAAACGCTCCCTTTCGCCCGCGACTACGGGTCGCTTCCGTCGCGCAGCCGAAGGCGACCGGCCAACGCCGAACAACGAGGAGTCCGAAGATGACGAGATCGACTCCGCCGCGCCGCCGACCGCATCTGCCGATCGCGGTCGTGGCGACGCTCGCGATGTCGACGTCGCTCGTCCCGTGCGCGCAGGCGTCGGACGCGTCGCCCGGATCGCAACCGCGGAACGCATCCGACGAGGAGCCCATGGCGCAGCATTCCTACACCGGCCTGTGGGTCACGGACGACGGCCGGGTCCGTCATCGGCTCCTGCCGAACGGTCGTTACGACGAGGCGCGCGGCGCTCGGGAAAGCGCCTATCGCGGACGCTACGAAGTTCAAGGCAGCCACATCGAGTACTGGGACGACACCGGCTTCACGGCGGACGGGGACTTCGTCGACGCCGACACCCTGCACCACGGCGGCATGATCCTGCGCCGCCGGTAGACCACGCTCAGCCTTCACCAACGGACGTCGAACATGACCAGCACCGCCCTCGATCACTACCGCCTGCTCGGCCGCTCCGGCCTGCGCGTGTCCCCGCTCTCGCTCGGCACGATGACCTTCGGGTCCGACTGGGGCTGGGGCGCCGACGCCGCCGAGGCGCGCCGCATCTTCGACGCCTATGTCGACCGGGGCGGGAACTTCATCGACACCTCGGTCAACTACACCAACGGCACGTCCGAACAGATGGTCGGCGCGTTCGCCAAGGCCAAGCGCGAGCGCCTCGTCCTCGCCACCAAGTTCACCATGGCCCGCGATCCGGGCGACCCGAACTCCGGCGGCAACCACCGGCTCAACATCGTCCGCTCCGTGGAGCAGAGCCTGGCGCAGCTCGACACCGACCGGATCGAGCTGTTCTACCTGCACGGCTGGGACTTCACCACCCGCCCCGACGAGGTGATGCGGGGGCTCGACGACCTCGTCCGCTCGGGCAAGGTCGTCTACCTCGGCATCTGCAACACGCCGGCCTGGCGCGTGGCCGAGATGCAGACGCTGGCCGAGCTGCGGGGATGGGCGCCCTTGGTCGCGCTGCAGATCGAATACAGCCTGCTGGAGCGCACGGTGGAGCACGAGCTGATCCCGATGGCGCAGGCCCTCGGCCTCGGCGTCCTGCCCTGGTCGCCGCTCGGCGGCGGCGTGCTCACGGGCAAGTATACGCGCGCCGACCTGTCCGACGAGAACGCGGCCGAGGTGTCGCCGACGCGCAAGGGCGTGATCGCCTCGTCGGGTCACCTGAACGAGCGGTCGCTGGCGATCGCCGGGGTCGTCCGGGAGATCGCGCGCGAGAACGGCGCCACGCCGTCGCAGATCGCCGTCGCCTGGACGCTCGCGAACCCGGCGGTGGTGTCGCCCATCATCGGCGCGCGCACGCTCGCCCAGGCCGAGGACAACCTCGGCGCCCTCACCGTCGAGCTTTCGTCCGAGCAGCGCGCCCGGCTGGAAGCGGCGAGCGCGCCGGCGCCGACCTTCCCCGACCGCTTCATGGCGCGGCCGATGGTCCAGCAGCTCGTGTTCGGGGGAACGGCGGTCGCCACGCACGTCCGGGCCGCGGCCTGAGGCGTCCGTGCGCTCGAAACGAAGGGGTAAGCAAGATGACCGGCCTCGTCGCGGCCTTCACTGATGCCGCTTCGGGCACGCCGGCCCGGGCCTCCGCAGCCTCTCCGCCTTCCGTGACGACCTGGCCCGTCGCCGGCGAACGGGCGCCGGCGCGCTCCGCCGTCGCCGGACCCCGGAAGGCTGGCAGCGCAGCCGGCGACGGCCGCTTCGGCTTCCGGAAGAATCCTCCGGCCGCTCGCCGCCGTCACCGCGCTTCTTTCCCGAAGCTGAAACCGAAAAGGACGTTCCGCCATGATCCGACCGTCGTCCAAGATCCGACAATCGTCTTCGCGCACGGCCCTGCTTCTCGCGGCGGCGATCCTCGTTGCGCCGGTCGTCGCCGCCGCGCGCGCCGAGGCGCAAGCCGCCGAAAGCCGGAACGAGCAGATCGTCCGCCAAGCCTTCGACCGCTGGGCCGCGGGCGGGACCGGCTTTTTCCAGGAGCTGCTTTCCCCGGACGTCGTCTGGACGATCAAGGGCTCCGGTCCGTCGGCCGGCGTGTTCCGCGGCCGGCAGGTGTTTCTCGACCGCGCCGTCCGACCGTTCGCGGCGCGTTTGTCCCGGCCGGTGCGCCCGACCGTCCGCGACATCTGGAGCGAAGGCGACCAGGTCGTCGTGCATTGGGACGGCGAAGGCACGGCGCGGGACGGGCGCTTGTATCGCAACAGCTACGTCTGGATCTTCCGCATGCGCGGTGGGCAAGCCGTCGAGGCGGCCGCGTTCCTCGACCTCGTTCCCTACGACGACGTGCTTCGGCGTATTCCTGCTGGATGAGCGGGCCGCCGGGCCGGGGCGATCTCGCCCAACCGCCTGAGCCGTTGCGCGCGCGACCCCGAACGACCGCAGCTCGCCCAACGGGATTGCCTTCGAGGGCAGGATACCGGCTCCCGCATCGCCACCGGCGCCATCGCCTCGCGATCCCCGGCGCCGGCCACGGCGCGATCCTCGACACCGACGGGGTCGCCCCCGCGCTCACAGCAGCTTCAGAGCGATCGCCGTGAACGCCGTCCAGGCGAGGGCGAAAACGACCGGCACGGCCTGGGCGAACACCATGCTTCGGCGGTGGGTGAGGTCGGAGCCGCGCGCGCCGCCCGCCAGAAACGACCGGCGCCACATGCGCCGCGTCGGCTCGGGCGCCTCCTCCAGGGCGGCGATCAGCAGCGCGTTCCACTCGTTGATGATCCGCACGCCCGTGGCGACCCCCGGCCAGCAGAGAACGGCCAGCAGCAGGCCCACCAGGGACAGCGTCGGCGCGACGAAACGCAGGCCCGCGTCCCAGCGGGCGTCCGCGCTGCCGAGCGCCATCGTGAACGCGATCGTCAGGAACGCCTCGGCGTTGATCAGCGCGTTGACCCGGGAATGCAGCACGTCGAGTTCGAACCGCATCTCCTCGCGAATGAAGGCGATCCGCCGGCTGGTCTCGTCGAGAGGGTCCATCGCGCCTCGCATTGTGCCCACCGGTCGCGCGACCAGGCCGTCACGCAAGGGGATGTCGGAGCGCATCGTCGTTTGCCATAGCGCGGCGAGCCCGATCCGGCCAGGCGTCGCCGGCCGCCGCCGACCGGCGCGTGGCAAGATCGGTTCCCACGCGATCCATGCGTTCGAACAGCGGTTTGCCACGCGCGAGGTCGCGCTTCGGGCTCCGCGACACGCGATGGGATCGACCCCGCCTGCAAGGCGGCGCGCGACGAGGTGGTCCGATGCGGAACAACGAATACGCCGAGCTGCGGGCGCTGTGCTCGATCGTCGAGCGGGGAAGCTTCGTCGCCGCGGCGCGCGAGCTCGGCGTGTCGCGGTCCGCGATCAGCGAAACGATCCGCAAGCTGGAAGCGCGGCTCAGCGTCCAGCTGCTCAACCGGACGACGCGCAGCGTCAGCCCGACGGAGGCCGGCGCGACGCTGGCCCGCCGCTTCGCGGGCGCGTCCGCGGAGATCGACGCCGCGCTCTGCCGGCCGCGTCGCCGTCCACACGCAGCGGCTCGGCTACGACCTGTTCCTGCGCGACGCCCTGCCGCCGTTCCTGGCCCGCCATCCCGGGATCGCCGTCGAGGTCAGGATCGACGATGCGGTGGCGGACCTTGCGGCAGGCGGCTTCGATCTGGGCGTCCGCCTCCGCGAGCTCATCGACCAGGACCTCGTCGCCTTCGCGCTCGGCGGATCGCTGCGCCAGATCGCGGTGGCGTCGCCGGACTACGTCGCCCGCCACGGCGAGCCTCGGCAGCCGAAGGATTTGGCGCACCATCGCTGCATCGCCTTCCGCTGGCCCGGCCACGACGCAGTCTACGGTTGGGAGTTCGCGCGGGATGGAACCTGGTTCCAGGTCCCGGTCGCGGGGCCGCTGACGCTCAGCGAGCAGCGCGCGACCGTCGAGGCGGCCGTTCGGGGCGTCGGCATCGCCTTCTGGGTCGAGAGCGAGCTGCGCCCGCTGATCGAGGCCGGACGGCTCGTCCCGCTCCTGACCGACTTCGCCGCGACGTTCCCCGGCTTCAGCCTGTGCCATCCGCGCAACCGGCACCGGTCCGCGGCGGCGCGGGCGCTGGCGGAGCACCTGCGCCGGTCGTATCCCGCGACGGCGCCGGCCTGATCGGCGCCTGCGACTGTTCGGCGCTGCGAAACGGGTCATCCGCCTTCGCGCGCATTATCCCGATCGGATCGCGCGTCAGATCGCCCCTCGCAGCGCCACGGGAGCGCATCACGAAGGAGTGCGTCATGAACGGAATCGCGTCGAGCGTCGATGAACTCGGCGGCAAGGTCGCCATCGTCACGGGCGCCGCGAGCGGCATCGGCCGGGCCACCGTGGACCTGTTCCATGCCCGCGGCGCGCGGCTCGTCGCGCTCGACCGGGACGGGGAGGTCGAGGCGCTCGCCCGGCCTGGGGTCCTGCCGCTCGTCGCCGACGTCGCCACCGAGGCGGCCGCCGCCGAAGCGGTCCGGCTCGCGATCGAAGGCTTCGGCCGCCTCGACGTCCTCATCAACAACGCCGGCGTCATCATCAACAAGCCCGTCGTCGACATGACGCTGGACGAATGGAACCGCGTCCTGGCGGTCAACGTCACAGGCGCCTTCCTGCAAAGCCGCGAGGCGGTGCGCGCGATGATCCCGAACAAGGCGGGCGCGGTCGTCAACGTCGGCTCCTACGCCTGCTACCAGGCCTTCCCGACCATCGCCGCCTACACCGCGTCCAAGGGCGCGCTGGCGCAGCTGACGCGCACCCTCGCGCTGGAGGCGATCGGGCACGGCATCAGGGTGAACGCCGTCGGATCGGGCGACGCGGTCACCAACATCCTGAACCATGTCCACGCGGACGGCCCCGGCTTCCTCGCCGAACACGGCACGAAGGCGCCGATCGGCCGCGCCGCGCGCCCGGCCGAGATCGCGGAGGTGATCGCCTTTCTCGCCTCGGAACGGGCGAGCTTCATGGTCGGGTCGATCGTGATGACCGACGGCGGCATGAGCGTCGCGGTCGGATGACGCGCCCGGCCCCGGAGCCGAAGCATGGCCGCAGCCTCGGTCCGCGGCGCCGTGGGGCTCGAAGCGTGCGCCTCGTTCACGACGTTCAGCGAAATCGTCGAAGAGAGTTGTCGAAAACCTCTGTCGAGCGAGGATCAACGTTTCAGCGGAGTTCATCTTAGACGATGTAGGCTTTGCGCTGGAACAGCGACAGATTCGGCCGGTAGGGGACTTCTTCGCTGTTTGTAGATGAGTGTGTCTTTGCGGCCACAGCGGGCGCGGTTCTCGACCGTACGGTGCTTTTAGGCGGACTCCGTCGCGAGAAATATCACAGAAGGCACCGGTTGCGCGTGGCGGGTTTGGGAATGGCGATGGGGTTTTCGGCCAGGACGATCGTGGTTTCCGGCTTGGCCGCGCTCGTCGGCCTGTCCGGATGCTCGACGCTGCCGCGCGCCGGTCCCGGCCCCCGCGACATCGACAAGCAGGCGGCGGCGAAGGTCGGGAACGCGGAACGCAAGGTCGGCCTGAACTACGTCCTCGTCGACCTCAGCAAGGACCTGCTGCCGTTCTTCAAGGTCCCCGCCCGGGCGTCGATCCGCGACGGCTTCGGCGGCGGCAGGGGTCCGGCGCCGCAGACCGTTCTCGGCGTCGGCGACATCGTCCAGATCTCGATCTTCGAGTCGGCCTCGGGCGGACTGTTCATCCCGTCCGACGCCGGCAGCCGACCCGGCAACTTCATCAACCTGCCGGTGCAGACGATCGACGGGTCCGGGACGATCTCCGTTCCCTACGCCGGACGCGTGCGCGCGGCGGGGCGAACGACCGAAAGCGTGCAAAGCGAGGTGCAGAACCTCCTGGCGAACCGCGCGATCGAGCCGCAGGTGCTGGTTTCGATCGTCGAGAACCGGTCGCGGCAGGTGTCGGTGCTGGGCGACGTCACCGCGCCGGCGAAACTCGACATCAGTCCCGCCGGCGAGCGGATCCTCGACGTCATCGCCCGGGCCGGCGGCCTGTCGACCCCGGGCATCGAGACCTACGTGACCCTGCAGCGCCGCGGTCGCGAAGGAACGGTGCTGTTTTCCCGTCTCGTGGAGAACTCGGTCGAGAACATCTTCGTCGCGCCGGGCGACACGATCTACGTCAACCGCGAGCGTCGCACCTATCTCGCGTTCGGCGCTTCCGGCCTGAACGGCCGGATCGACTTCGAGGAATCCGACCTGACCTTGGGCGAGGCCCTCGGAAAGGCCGGCGGTCTCCTGGATGGGCGGGCGGACCCGGCGCAGGTCTTCCTGTATCGGGATGTCGAGCGCAGCGTGCTGAGCGGCATGGGGCTCGACGTTTCGCGCTATGCCGGCGGCAAGGTGCCGGTGATCTTCCGGGCGAACCTGCGCGATCCGGCGACGTTCTTCGTGATGCAGCAGATGCCCATGGTCGACAAGGACATCCTCTACGTTTCGAACTCCGGTTCGACGGAGGTCGAGAAGTTCGTCGGCATCGTGTCGCAGGTCACGGGAGGGGTCGCGGCCCCGGCGGTGGACGCCGCCTCGGTCCGCAACGCGTTCTGACGGGCCGGTCCGAGGCGGATCGGATGGCGGATGGCGTTCGGGTCGTTCCGGAACGGAAGATCGCAGCGGTGGAAATGGGAACCCCGGCCCGGCGGTCGAAGGCCGCACCGCAGGATGCAAGTCATCTACAGGATATTTTCAGGTAAGCTGTCGGGGCCGTGTTGAGAAACGCGGCCTACGTTGTTAGACCGGCAGGGGGATGCGGCGACGATCGCTTGTTCTCGCCACCGGTGAGTCTGGTCTGGTGCTTTTACCTAAAAAGGTCGCGATCATGCTCGCGCCGGGACTGAGGAGGCCGCGCATGTTCACGAACAGCAAACGCTTGGCGACGCGGACCGGCAGCCTGGCCGCCGTGCTTCTCGCCATGCTAATCCCGGCGGCCGCCCAAACCCCGTCGCAAAGCCCCGTTTCGGCGATCGTCCCCACAGCGGGCGCGACGAACGAGGCGTCGCCGGCCGCGGTGCCGGAGGCCGCCCGGACGTCGCCGCCGTCGGAGGCGTCCGCGGAGCCGGCCAGCTGCTTCGTGCCGCCCGCCAAGCTGTCCGAAGCGGACGTCGAGGCGTTCCTGGCGCGGCCCGAAAGCCTTCTCGAGACCTACAGCGGCGACGACCTCAGCCTCGCCAACCGGGTGCGAGCGCTCGCCGGCTCGGACGGGCGCACGCTGCCGCCGCTGCTGCTCCTTTCGAACGCCGCGAACGCGAAGCAGGTGATCGCGCTCGGGTCGGGCCTCGGCCGCGCGGCGGTCGGTTGCGCGGGCGTCGACCCCAATTACGCCCAGAAGATACAGGAAAGCGTCGCCGATCATGCGTCGGCCGAGTTCCGGACGGCGTTCGTCACGGCGTCGAACGACGTCCAGGTCGCGGCGGTCCAGGGCGCCGGCAGCGGGCGGTCGACAACCGCGGCGGGACTGGCGGGCGGTGGCGTCGCCGGTCCCGGAACCGCGGGTCTCGGCGGCGACGACGTCGTGCCGACGGCGGTGGAGGACCGCGCCGCTTTCGGGAGAGGCGCCATCGTCTTCGACGACGGGGAGGACTCGGACGAAGGGGGAGACAACGGGGACGTCAGTCCGTCCGAAGCGATGTAAGGGGCCGGACGTCCGGCCAAGCGGAAGGCAAGCATGCTGCAGAACGTCAGGCCGGTCGCCGTCCGCTACGAGACGGATTTCGAACCCGCGCCGCAAGGCGAGGGGATCATCGACTTCGACCGTCTGCTCGCCGCCGCGAAGCGGCAATGGCGTCTGGCGGCGTTGCTGGCCTGCTTGGGGGCCGCGCTCGGCGTGGCCTACGTGCTGACCGCGGTGCCGCTCTACACCGCGACCACGGATCTCCTGATCGACCAGGGCGCGAACCGGATCGTCGACGAGCTCTCCACGAGCGGCGGCGCGACGGCGCTGGAGGACGAGGCGACGATCCTCAGCCAGGTGGAGCTGCTGCGATCGAGCCAGATCTCGCTGAAAGTGGTCGACGACCTGCGCCTCGTGGACGACGCGGCGTTCATGGCGTCAAGCGCCTCGCCGATCGCTCAAGCGAAGGCGCTGCTGCGGCGCGGCCTCGACGTGTCGAGCTGGTTCCAGTCCGAGGACGCCGAGCAGCCCGGCCCGGACAATCGCCGGCAGGGTGCGGCCGCCATGCTGAGCCGCAACCTCGACGTGGCGCGCCAGGGACGGTCCTATGTGTTGCGCATCGCCTACACGTCGCCCGATCCGCAGATGTCCGCCAGGATCGCGCGATCCTTCGCCGAAACCTACCTGACCGACCAGCTCGACTCGAAATACGAGGCGACCCGGCGCGCGAGCGGCTGGCTGCAGCAGCGCATCGCGGAACTCCGGGAAAGGTCGCTCGAAAGCGACTTGGCCGTCCAGAAGTTCAAGGCCGACAACGGCCTCATCACCGCCGATGGCCGCTTGGTGAGCGACCAGCAGCTGACGGAACTCAACACGCAGCTGACCGCGGCGCAGGCCGAGGTCGCCAGCGCGAAGGCGAAGTCGGACCGGATCGAGGTCGTGATCCGCAGCGGCGACACGAACGCCGTGGTCAACGACGCGCTCGCCAGCACCACGATCAACGAGCTGCGCACCAAGTTCCTGGACGCCTCCAAGCGGGAAGCGGAAATCAGCAGCCGCCTCGGGACGTCCCACGCGCAGGCGGTGCGGCTGCGCGGCGAGATGGAGAACTACCGGCGGCTGATGTTCGGCGAGCTCAGCCGGATCGCCGACAGCTACCGGAACGACCTGAACGTGGCCCAGGCCCGCGAGGCGTCCGTGCAAGCCAGCGTGGCGGCCGCGACGAGCGTCAGCGCCGGCGCCAACGACGCGCAGGTCCAGCTCCGCGAGTTCGAACGGGAAGCCGAAACCTACCGCAACCTGTATCAGACGTTCCTCCAGCGCTACCAGGAGGCGGTGCAGCAGCAGTCGTTTCCGATCACGGAAGCACGCGTCATCACGCAGGCGGAGGCGCCCCGCGACCCGAGCCGGCCGCAGAAGACCGTAACCGTCGCGCTCATGACGTTCCTCGGCCTGGCGGCCGGCGTCGGCCTGGGCGCGTTCCGGGAGTTCCGCGACAGGTTCTTCCGGTCCGGGGAACAAGTGCGCGACGAACTCGGGCAGGAATATCTGGGCGCCGTTCCCATCGTCAAATCCGTTCCCCTGAAGGCGGCTGGGTCCAGAAAGAACCGGCAGACGGAGGTCCCGGCCGGCGAGGAACGCTTCATCAGGCCGTCGCAATCGGTGTCGCGCTACGTCGTCGACCACCCGTTCTCGTCTTTCGCCGAGACGCTGCGCGGGGCGAAGGTCGCGGCCAACCTGTCGTTGTCGGAGGAACGGCCGAAGGTGATCGGCATCGTTTCGGTTCTTCCGGGCGAGGGCAAGTCGACGATCTCCATCAACCTCGCGCAGTTGTTCGCCTCGCAGGACGCCAAGACGCTCCTCATCGACGGGGACCTGCGCAATCCTGGACTGACGCGGGCGATCGGCGCCCACGCGAAATCGGGCCTCGTCGACGTCGTGGTGCGCGGCGAAGCGTGGCAGAACGTGACGCTGCAGGACCCGCAGACCCAGCTCGCGTTCGTTCCCGCCGCCCTTCACCAGCGCGTTTCGCACACGGCCGACCTGCTCGCCTCGCCGCGCATGGCCGCCGTGCTGAAGCAGGTCTCGGACGCCTTCGACTACGTCCTCGTGGACCTACCGCCGCTCGGCCCCGTGGTCGACGTGCGCGCGATGGCCGCGCGGATCGACGGTTTCGTCCTGGTGGTCGAATGGGGCAAGACCGCGCGACGCGTCGTGCGCGCGACGCTCGCGTCGAACCCGGAGATCGCCCGGAAGTGCCTCGGGGTCGTCCTCAACAAGGTCGACGAGAACAAGATGAAGCTCTACCAGGAGTTCGGGTCGGGCGAGTACTACTCGTCGCGCTACCGGTCCTATTACCACACCGACGCCTGAACGCCGGCTCATGATCGGGAGAGCCGTCGACGTCGCGCTGGTTCTCTGCGTTTCTGGTCTCGTCGCCGCCTTCGCCGGTCCGTCGCTCCGCGCCGTCGCGGCGGCAGGCGACCTCATCGAGGTGGCGTCGCGGATCGATCGCCGCGTTCCGATCGAGCCGGGGCGCGTCCAACGGCTGCTCCCGGTCCTGGAGCGACACCTCCAGGCGCCGTGCGACGAACGCGTCGACCGTGCCGTCCTGAAAGTGGCCCTGCGGGACCTCAACGGACGCAACGCCGCAACCGACTACGAGGGCTGGAGCGCCAGCCTGCAGCGGGCGACGTCGCTTCTGCGACGCGTCCTCGCCTGCTCCCCGCTGGACGGGCGGCGCTGGGCCGACTACGCGCTGGTGGAACGCGCCCGGGTCAGCGACCCGGCGCCGATCGCCGCCTATGCGCGCTTCTCGGAACGCACCAGCCCGACGGACATGGACATCGTCCGGCGGCGCCTGGAACTCTGGCGCACCGCGCCGCCGCCGTTGCGGGCGCTCATCGGCGACGTCGCCGAGCGCGACCTGCGAAGGGTGCTCCGCTGGGGCTACGGGTCCGACGTCCGGACGATCCTGGCGATGGTGCGCCAAGCGTCCGGCGACCGGATCGACGCGGTGATCCGGTCGCTGCCGGCGTCGCGCCAGGAAACCGTCGCCGAAATGAAGCGGGAACTCGACGCGAAGCGCGCGCCGACCGCGCCCCGGGTCTACGAGCTGCCGGTTCGCCCGCCGCGCTGAACGCGCCGCGGTCCCGCAGCTGGCGCAAGGCGCCGTCCGGCGCTTCAGCGCTTGAAGCGCTGCCGGCCGACGCGGGCGAGGAAGACGCCGTTGCCGATCACGTAGCGGTTGGCGAGCCGTCGCGGCTCGAGCATCAGCCGATACATCCATTCCACGCGCAGTTGCCGTACCCACGACGGTGCGCGGGGCATGGTTCCGGACATGAAATCGAAGAGCGCGCCGACCCCGATCGCCAGCACGCAGTCCAGCCGGTCGAGACGGGACGCGATCCAGCGCTCCTGCCGGGGATTTCCGAGCGCCACCAGCACGACGTCGGGACGCGCGTCGTCGATCATGCGGAGCACGGCCTCGTCTTCGCCGTCCGGCACGTAGCCGTGATGAAAGCCGCAGACCGTTGTCGTCGGCGACAGCGACCCGAACGCTCGCGCGGCCGCCTCCGCCACCTCGGGCCTGCCGCCGAACAGGAAGACCCGCAACGCGTGCCGCGAGTTGGCGATGAAGAACGGCACGAAGTCCGTGCCGTTCATGTTGGCCTTGAACCGCGCGCCGTGGAGGATGCGCGAGGCGATGTCGACGCCGATGCCGTCGTTGAACACAACGAACCGGGACAGGATCGCGCGCAGGTCGTCGGACCGATGGGCGATGTTGAGGAGGTTGGCGTTGGCGAAGGCGACCGCGGTCTTTTCCCGGCGCGCGATCAGGTCGTCCAGCCTGTCCAAGGCTTCCTGCGCGGAAGCGTCGACGATCCGGACGCCGAGGATGTCGCGGACCGCGGATCGTGAAACGCCGTTCTCCTCCTCCCGTCGCACGTGACGATCCGTCAAGCCGCTCTCCCGTGTCGTCGGACCATCGCGGGTCAAGCCGGTCGCAGGCGGGCGAGTATCGCCCCGGCGTGACGCCGCCAGCGCGCTTGGCGCGTGTTGCCGCGGCGCGCGGCGCTGAAATCGATGAGGGCGTCCACCATGTCGTAGCGGCCGCGCTGGTCGTCCGGCAGGTCGTTCGTTTCCACCCGGGACACCAGTTCCGGCAGCCGCGCGAAGAACTCCGGCGAGCGCAGCGGCGGATGCAGGCTCCAGGTCCCCGGCCCGCTTCCGAGGAAGTCGATGCGGCAAAGGCCGTTCGCGGCCAGGTTCTCGCTGAGGATGCGCTCCAGCTCGATCATGCGCGGCGGGTTGCCGAGCAGCCGCGCGTGCGTGCGCTCCTTCAGGGCGGGGCGCCTCGCCTGCAGCGGGCCGCCCATGCGACGGCGCAGCAGGTCGAGGCCGGTGACGAAGATGCGCGTGCTGACCGTGTTGAAACGGTAGGTCGGCGTTTCGGCCGCCATGCGCCGCACCTCGACGCCCCGCCAGTTCGCGCCGTGCCCTTCGAGGCTCCCGTCCGGCCGCGGCGGGCCGGGAAGCGGGCCGACGAAGCCGCAGTCCGGGTTCGCGTCGAGCACGGCCACCGCCTCGTCGAGCCAGGTCCGGCTGCCGCCCCCGAAGAACATGTCTCCGTCGAAATGGACGACGTAGTCCGCCTGCGCCTTCCAGATGCCGAACAGGTAGGCGTAGAGGGGGCTGCCGTTCCAGGCCTTCATCGGCATGTCGTCGAGGCCGAAGCAGGCTTGCGCCACCTTGCGTCGCGTCGGGGCGGACGCATCGACCTCGTCCACCACGACCTTCGGATGCTCGGCCGTGATGGCGTCCAGCGCCGCGCGGGTCGCGGCGAGCTTGCGCTCGAAGTCCGGCGAAACGTAGTGGCCGGCGCGGCTCGCGTGCAGGTCGAGCGTCACGTGGACCCGGTCGACCTGCGGTCCCCACGTCCTGATCTGGTGCGGCAGGAGCACGGGCAGATGGCCGACG
>CAXUCL010000018.1:24484-29227 GCA_964249395.1 uncultured Rhizobiaceae bacterium | reverse complement strand
GTCCGGCAACGCCGCGCAGCCGTCCGGCACGGCGACCGGCACGGGCACGACCCCGGCGCAGTAAGCGACACGACGTGGACTGGCAGCGCCCGGCACCGAACGCCGGGCGCTTTGCCTTGCGCAGGGCGTGGATGGCATGAAGTACCGCAAGCTCGGCCGCACGGGTCTCGACGTGTCGCCGATCTGCCTTGGCTGCATGAGCTACGGCACGCCCGGCTGGAGCGCCCATCCCTGGGTGTTGGACCGCGACGCCGCCCAACCCTTCTTCGAGCGGGCGGTCGAAGCCGGCATCAACTTCTTCGACACGGCCGACTATTATTCGACGGGTGCGAGCGAGCGGATCACCGGCGAGGCGGTGCTGCGCCTCCTGCCGCGCGAGGAAGCGGTGATCGCGACCAAGCTCGGCCTTCCGATGGGCGAAGGGCCGAACCGTCGTGGCCTGTCGCGCAAGCGCATCGCCGACTGCGTCGCGGCCTCGCTCGACCGGCTCGGGACGGACTACGTCGACATCCTCTACGTGCATCGCCTCGATCCCGAGACCGCGTTCGAGGAAGTCGTCGAAGGCCTGGCCGACGTCGTGTCGGACGGCTCCGTCCGCTATCTCGGCGGCTCCTCCATGCATGCCTGGCAGTTCGTTAAGCTGCGCGAGATGCAGCGGGTGATCGGCTGCCCGCCCTTCGCGGCGATGCAGAACTTCTACAACCTCCTCTACCGCGAGGAGGAGCGCGAGATGATCCCGTATTGCGTGTCGGAAGGCGTGGCGATCGTGCCATGGTCGCCGCTGGCGCGCGGGTTCCTGGCGGGCAACAGGCCGAAAACCGGCGAGGCGACGCGTCGCGGGTCGAGCGACCCGCGACTGCTGGACTACTTCGGCAGGGAGGACGACTACGCCATCGCCGATGCGGGGGCGGCGGGGGCTATGGAGCGCGGGGGGGGCCCGGCCGAGGGCGCGCTCGCCTGGGTGCTCGGGCGTCCGGGCGTCACGTCGCCGATCGTCGGCGCGACGAAGCTGCCGCAGCTCGATCAGGCGATCGCGGCCCTGTCGCTGGAGCTGTCGCCGGAGGACTGCGCCCGGCTCGAAGCGCTTTATCGCGGCCGGCCCGTGATGGGCATCTGACCCAGCGACATTTTCGGTCGATCGGGGACATGTCTTGTTTCCGACCCGCTACGACCTTTAGAAACGTCGCGATGACCAACGCGATCGATGTGCTGCGCCGCACGAGCCTTGCCGGGCCAGCCGAGCCGACGAAACTGCAGACCATCGTCGAAGGCATCGCTGCCGTGCTGCGAGCCGTCTCGGCGCGGGGCGCCGACACGCTTGGCGCGCTGCTTGAAAGCGTCCGCACGCTGTTCGGTGGCGACCGCGAAACGCGCCGCCGCGTCGCCTTTTCGGTCGCAATGATCGCGCTTTCCGCGAAGATGGCCAAGGCCGATGGAGTGGTGTCGACCGCCGAGGTGGCGGCCTTCCGCCGCATCTTCGACATCCCGCCGGACGAGATGCGCAACGTCTTCCGTCTCTACGACCTGGCACGGCAGGACACGGCCGGCTTCGAGGCGTATGCCGAGCAGATGACGCATCTTTGCGCTGAAGGCGAGAAGCACTGCCGGCTGCTCGGCGACGTGCTCGACGGCCTGTTCCACATCGCCAAGGCGGACGGCGTGGTGCATGAGCGCGAGCTGGAGTTCCTCCATCGCATCGCGACGGTGTTCGGCTTGTCGGAGGCCGAGTTCAAGGCGGTGGAGTTCCGGCACGTCACGCACGGGGAGGCGGGCGACTTCGCCATCCTCGGGCTGGCGCGCGACGCAGCGCTGCCGAAGGTCCGCGAGCGCTATCTGGAGCTCGTGCGCGAGAACCATCCCGACAAGCTCATCGCTCGCGGCGTGCCCGCCGAGTTCATGACCATCGGCACCGAGCGGATGAAGGCGATCAACGCGGCCTACCAGAACATCGCCAAGGCCCGCGCGGCGTGACGCCGGACAGCGGGCTCGTCGACGAGGTCCGGCCATCGCCGAACTTCGACCGTCGTCGCTGTCCGGCGCCCGACATCCTGCTGCTGCACTACACCGGCATGCCGGACGGCGAGGGCGCTGTCCAACGGCTGTCCGCGCCGGACTCCAAGGTCTCGTGTCACTACCTCGTCCATGAGGACGGGCGTATCGTGCAGTTGGTAGGCGAAGCGGACCGCGCGTGGCACGCGGGGGCGGGGAGCTGGTGCGGGCGCGAGGACGTGAACTCGCGCTCGGTCGGCATCGAGATCGTCAATCCCGGTCACGAGTTCGGCTACCGGCCCTTCCCGGACGTCCAGATCGAACGCGTCGTCGCGCTCTGCCTGGACGTTCTTTCGCGCTGGCCGGCGATCCCGCCGCGGCACGTCCTCGCCCACTCGGACACGGCACCGCCCCGCAAGGAGGACCCCGGCGAGCTGTTCCCTTGGGACCGTCTGCATGCCGCAGCTATCGGGCACTGGGTCGAGCCCGAGCCGATCGACGCCGCTGACGAGGGCCGCCCGGGCCTCGGCGAGGAGGGCGCTCCCGTTCTCGCCTTTCAGGAGGCGCTGATCCGCTACGGTTACGGTCTCCAAGCGAACGGGCGCTTCGGTGCGGCGACGCGGTTCGCGACGATCGCGTTCCAGCGGCATTTCCGCCAGGCGAAGGTCGACGGGCGGGCCGACCACTCGACGACCGTCACCTTGGCGAAGCTTCTCGCCGCGCTTGCGCTCGAAACGGCTTGACTTCGCGGACGGCGACCCGCACCTCCCACCGGCCAGTCGGCCGGGCGGCCGCTCCCGTCACACGTCGAAAGACGACGGGGGAGGAAAGTCCGGGCTCCACGGAGAAACGGTGCCGGGTAACGCCCGGCGGGGGCGACCCCAGGGAAAGTGCCACAGAGAACAGACCGCCCCGAACAACGTCGGTGCTCGGCTTCGGTCGCGCGCCGGGGTTCGGCTCGGGGTCAGGGTGAAACGGTGGGGTAAGAGCCCACCGCGCGACCGGCAACGGGAGCGGCACGGCAAACCCCACCGGGAGCAAGACCGAATAGGGACGACGCGGCGGCTCCGGCCGCCAGCCCTTCTCCGGGCCGGTCGTCCGGGTGGGTTGCTCGAGGCGGCGTGCGAGCGCCGTCCCAGAGGAATGGTCGCCAGGCGGTGCGAGCCGTCGACAGAACCCGGCTTACAGGCCGACTGGCTCTTCATCTCGTCCCGCCTAGCTTTGCGAAACCGATCGCGAGGATTTCTCGCCGGTAGCTGGAAATATTTCGATTTCGTTAGCTTCTTCGTCCACTGGTTGAAACCGTCGCTGGGACGCCGGTCGCGAACGCGTGAACAAATCCCTGTTTCCGCCCGCGTTATTCGGTCGAGCGGCACTGCGGCCGGTTCGAGCCGAAGACTCGCGGAGGTGGTCGCGTTCTTCCGCAGCGCGGCGGGGCGCCTGAGCGCCGGTCGACCGACAAGAAATTGTTAATCTTAACGAATTACCGTCCTGGCGGAAAAGGCGCGAATGGGGCGTGGCGGGCCGCGCCGTTGACGCTTTTGGACCCTCATGGTAACCCAAAGCCACGATCGGCGGGACGGGAAACGACCCGCAAATCCTTGTAATCTATGCAACTTCGGCTTGCTCGAAGTTTCCTTCGCACCGGTATCGGCGCGGGGCATGCAAAGCTGCGTCGTCATGCCGTGGACGCTCCGTCTGGGTCTGATCGCGAGCTGTCGCGCGGCAATCCGAACAAAGGCGGCAGGGCATGGGGCATCCACCGTCGTCGAACCGAACGGCATCGCGCGATCGCGATCGCTTCCGCATCGGTCGGGACGCGGCGCGGTTGCAGCTCGCGCCGGCCGCAGGGCTTCGCGCGTTCGCGCCGTGCGGCATTGCACAGACGCGGGCGCCGGAATGAGCGGAAGCCCTGGCGGACCGGAACCCGCCGCTGACGGATCGGCGTCCCACGTTCCGGTGCTCCTCGCGGAGGTCATGGAGGCGCTGCGCCCGAAGTGCGGGGAGACCGTCATCGACGGCACCTTCGGGGCCGGGGGCTACAGCCGGGCGATCCTCGGCCGCGGCGCCGACCTGATCGCGGTCGACCGCGACCCGGACGCCTTCGCGGCGGCGTCGCACCTGGCCGCTCTCTTCGACGGCAGGATGCAAGCCGTCCATGGCCGTTTCGGCGACGTCGCGGCGATCGCTGCCGCCCACGCCGAGACCGGACTCGTGGACGGGATCGTCCTCGACGTCGGTGTCTCGTCCATGCAGATCGACGCGGCGTCCCGCGGCTTTTCCTTTAGCAAGGACGGGCCGCTCGACATGCGGATGGGCGGCGGTGGGCCGACGGCGGCCGATGTCGTCAACCGCATGAAGCCCGGCGATCTCGCTCGCATCTTCAACTTCCTCGGCGAGGAGCGGCATGCCGGCCGCGCGGCGCGCGCGATCGACGCGCGGCGGACCGAGCGGCCGTTCGAGCGCACGCTCGACCTCGCCGATGTCGTCGGCCGGGCCGTCGGACGCGCGCCCGGCGACCGCATCGATCCGGCGACGCGCGTTTTTCAAGCGCTGCGCATCTTCGTCAACGACGAACTCGGCGAGCTCGCCCGCGCGCTGGCCGGCGCCGAACGCGCGCTGAAACCCGGCGGGCGGCTGGTGGTCGAGGCCCCCGAGGAGCTCGTGGGGGTGGCGGAGCGCCACGGGGCGGGGCCCGACGCGGTGGCCCTGGCGGCCGTCGCCGAGCAGCCCTTCGTCGACGTCGTCCTCTCC
>CAXUCL010000018.1:1515-24474 GCA_964249395.1 uncultured Rhizobiaceae bacterium | reverse complement strand
TGGCCGGCGCCGAACGCGCGCTGAAACCCGGCGGGCGGCTGGTGGTCGTGTCGTTCCACTCGCTCGAAGACCGCATCGTCAAGCGTTTCCTGCGCGACCGCGCCGAAGCGGCGTCCGGGTCGCGGCACTTGCCGAACGCGCCGGTGAAGGTCCTGACCTTCGAGGCGCGGAACCGACCCGTCGTTCCGAGCGAGGCCGAGACCGCTGCCAACCCGCGGGCGCGCTCCGCCAAGCTGCGCGCCGGCCAGCGCACTGCCGAGCCGGCGCGGGCGGATGCGGACGACCTGTCCTTCGCGGCGCTGCCGGCACTCGCCGACCTTCCCCCGTCCGGGAGCACCAACCGATGCTGAAAGCCCTCAACATCCTGCTTGTCGGCGCGACGATCGCCGGCGCCGCCTGGACCTTCAAGGTCAAGTACGACGCCGAAGTCCTGGAGGCCGAGATCGCGCGCGTGGAGCGCCAGGCGCAGCTCGAGCGCGAAACCATCGCGCTGCTCGAAGCCGACTGGAGCCTGCTCAACCAGCCGGGACGGCTGCAGACCCTGGCGCAGGCCTTCCAGGCCGATCTGGCGCTGGAGCCGATCAAGCCGGCGCAGATCGTCGACGCGGCCGACGTTCCTGCGAGGCCGGTGATCGTCGGCCCCGAACTGCCCGACGCGCCGAAGAACTTCGCCGACAACTCGCGCACCAAGGTCCGTTGACGAACATGGCGATGCCGAAGCTGCCGAAGCTCCCCGACCTGTCGCCGCTTGGCGGTCTCAAGCCTTGGCGCCTGCGCGCGCTCATGGCGTCGACGCGACCCGCCGGCGAGGGCGCTCGCCTCGCCAGCGAAAAGGCGCGCAACCGGGGCCGCTTCACCATCGCGATCGCGGCCTTCTGCTGCGTCTACGCCGTGATCGGCGGACGTTTGATGGTCTGGGGCTTCGCACCGGCCGACGACGGTGGTTACCGCGGCATGGGGCAGGTGGTCGCCGACCGGCCCGATCTGGTGGACCGCAACGGCGAGGTGCTCGCCACCGACGTCAGGACCGCTTCGCTCTTCGCCGAGCCGCGCCGGATCGTCGACGCGGACGAGGCGACCGAGCTTCTCACCCGCGTCCTGCCTGACCTCAACCCGAAGGAGCTGCACGCCAAGCTCGCGAGCAAGGCCGGCTTCGCCTGGCTGCAGCGCGAGCTGACGCCCAAGCAGCAGCAGGAGATCTTCCAGCTCGGCCTGCCGGGCATCGGCTTCCGCACGGAGAAGCGCCGCTTCTATCCCGGCGGCCCCACCGCGTCGCACGTCGTCGGCATCGTCAACGTCGACAACCAGGGCATCGCCGGCATGGAGAAATACGTCGACGACCAGGGCCTGCGCGACCTGCAGGACCTGGGGCTTCCCGGCACGAGCGACCTCGAGCCGGTGAAGCTGTCGATCGACCTGCGCGTCCAGCACGTCATGCGCGACGAGCTTCTGGCGGCCATGCGGCGCTACAAGGCGATCGCGGCGGGCGGCGTCATCATCGACGTCGACACGGGCGAGGTGCTGGCCATGGCGTCCATGCCCGACTTCGACCCGAACGAGCCGGGCGACGCGCTGAAGAAGGAGAACATGAACCGCATGTCGGCGGGTCTGTTCGAGATGGGCTCGACCTTCAAAAGCTTCACCACGGCGATGGCGCTGGATTCCGGCAAAGTGCGGATCACCGACGTCTTCTCCACCGCGCCGTTCCGCGTCGCGGGCCACACGATCAAGGAGTTCAAGTCGAAGGGCCGCCCGCTTTCCGTGCCGGAAATCTTCAAATACTCCTCCAACGTCGGCTCGGCGCACGAGGCGGACGCGGTCGGCATCGACTTTCACAAATCCTTCCTGACGCGCATCGGGCTCTTGAGCCGGATGCAGACCGAGCTGCCGGAGGTCGCGACCCCGACGCAGCCGAAGACGTGGAAGAAGATCCACTCGATGACGATCTCCTACGGCCACGGCATCTCGACGACGCCGCTGCAGACCGCGGTCGCGACGGTGGCGCTGATGAACGGCGGCTATCTCATCCCGCCGACCTTCCTGCCGCGCACCAAGGAGGAGGCCGACCGGGTGAAGACGCAGGTGCTGTCGAAACACACCAGCGACCAGATGCGCTACCTCTACCAGTTGAACGGCCAGGAGGGCTCCGGCCGCAACGGCCTCGTGGAAGGCTACCGGGTCGGCGGCAAGACCGGCACGGCCGAGAAGGTCGTGAACGGCCGCTACGTCGGCAACAAGCGCTTCAACGCCTACCTGTCGGCCTTCCCGATCGAGGCGCCACGCTACGTCGTGCTGGTGGTGCTGGACGAGCCGCAGCCGGAGGAGGGCACGGGCCGTGGCGCGACCGCCGGCTCCAACGCCGCCCCGACCGTCGCCGCCATCATTCGCCGCTCGGCCTCGCTCCTCAAGGTGAAGCCCGATTTCGGCGACCGCGGAAAATCCTTGCTCGTATCCTATTGAGTCGTCACAAGCCGGCCGAACGGTCGGCGGGGGACGCCGGCCTGTCGATGGACGGGGAGGCGCTCCCGATGCAGATTTCCGAACTCGCGCACGGGTTGGCGGCGGGCGGCGACGGCCTCGAACTCGACGTCTCGGGGCTGTCGTCGGACTCGCGGACCGTCGCGCCCGGCTTCGTCTTCGCCGTGCTCGCGGGTTCCAAGGGCGACGGCTCAACCTATGTCGAAGCCGCGCGCAAGGCCGGCGCGGTGGCGGTGCTGACGCGGACCGGGCAAGCGGTGCCGGACGGCCTGCCGGTGCTCGCCAGCGACGATCCGCGCCGCGCCCTCGCGCTGATGGCGGCCCGCTTTCACCGCCAACAGCCCGGCACGATCGCGGCCGTGACGGGCACCAGCGGCAAGACTTCGATCGCCGCCTTCACCCGGCAGATCTGGGCCGCGAGCGGCGAGAAGGCCGCGTCGATCGGCACGGTCGGCGTCGTATCGCCGACGCGCAACGAATACGGCTCGCTGACCACGCCCGATCCGGTGGAGCTCGCGCGACTCTTGGGCGAACTCGCCGGCGAGGGCGTCAGCCACGTCGCGATCGAGGCGTCGAGCCACGGTCTCGACCAGCGGCGCCTGGACGGCGTCCAGCTCGCGGCGGCCGCCTTCATCAACCTCGGGCGCGACCATCTCGACTACCACCCGGACGTCGAAAGCTACTTCGCCGCCAAGATGCGCCTGTTCGACACGCTTCTGCCGCGGGGCGCGCCGGCGGTGGTGTTCGCGGACGACGCCTGGTCCGATCGGGCGACCGCTGTCGCACTGCATTCGGGCGCCGACCTCCTGACCGTCGGGCGCAAGGGGACGTTCCTGGCCCTGAAGCGGCTGGAGCACGAGCGGCACCGGCAGATCGCCGAGATCCACCATGACGGCCGGCTCTACCGCGTCGTGCTGCCGCTCGCCGGCGAGTTCCAGATGGCGAACGCCCTGGTCGCGGCCGGCCTCGCGATCGCCACCGGCATCGAGCCGGACGCCACGATGGGAGCGCTGGAAAGCTTGAAGGGCGCGCCGGGACGGCTCGACCTCGCCGGCACGACGCCGGCCGGCGTGCCGGTGTTCGTCGACTACGCGCACAAGCCGGAAGCGCTGGAGAACGTCCTCGCATCCGTCCGGCCGTTCACCACGGGCCGCGTCGTCGTCGCCTTCGGCTGCGGCGGCGACCGCGACCGCGGCAAGCGGCCGATCATGGGCGCCATCGCGACGCGCCTCGCGGACATCGTGATCGTCACCGACGACAACCCGCGGTCCGAGGACGCGGCTGCCATCCGCCGGGAGATTCTGGCGGACGCGGCGGGCGCGACCGAGATCGCTGACCGGCGCGAGGCGATCCGTTACGCGATCGGGCAAGCCCGGAGCGGCGACACGGTGATCGTCGCCGGCAAGGGACACGAGCAAGGGCAAACGGTCGGCGAGGAAACGCATCCGTTCAGCGACCACGACGAGGTGCGCGACGCGATCGCGGAGGCGGGCCGATGAGCAGCGAGCCGCTCTGGGAGATCGATGCCTTCGTGGAAGCGCTCGGCGGGCGGGCGCACGGCGACTTGCCGTCGGGCGTTTCGGGGCTGTCGATCGATACGCGCACCTGCCGCCCGGGCGAGGCCTTCTTCGCCATCAAGGGCGACAAGTTCGACGGCCACGCCTTCCTGACGGCCGCCGTCGCGGCGGGGGCGGGCGTGCTGGTCGTCGCCTCGTACAAGTTGCCGGCACTCGGCAAGGTGCAGGGCCCGCTGGTGGTGGTGGACGACGTGCTGGCGGCGCTCGTGCGGCTCGCCAGCGCGTCGCGCGCCCGCTCGAAGGCGCGGATCGTCGCCGTGACGGGCAGCGTCGGCAAGACCACGACCAAGGACGCGTTGCGCCATGCGCTCGAAGCGTCCGGGCCGGTGCACGCGTCCGCCGCGTCGTTCAACAACCATTGGGGCGTGCCGCTGAGCCTTGCCCGGATGCCGGCCGACGCGCGGTTCGGCGTGTTCGAGATCGGCATGAACCACCCGAACGAGATCCGGCCGCTGGTGAAGCTCGTCCGTCCGCACGTCGCGGCGATCACCAAGATCGCACCGGCTCACCTCGGTTTCTTCGCCAACGTCGACGAGATCGCCGCCGCCAAGGCGGAGATCTTCGAGGGCGTCGTGCCGGGCGGCACGGCGCTGCTGAATGCCGACGACCCGTACATGCCATCGCTCGCCGAGTTGGCGCGGGCGGCGGGCGTCAAAGAGATCAAGACGTTCGGCGCGGATGCTCAAGCCGATTTCCAGCTTCTTGAAGTGGTTTCGACGCTCGACGGCGCCCGCCTCGAGGCGCGGATCGGCGGTGGGCAGGCGCAGCTCGACATGGCGTCTCCGGCCCGGCACATCGCCGAGAACCTGACGGCCGTGCTCGGGGCGGCCCACCTCGTCGGCGCGGACGTCGCCGCCTCCGCCGCGGCGCTGTCGAGCTGGCGTCCGAGCCGGGGCCGCGGCGCGCGTCTTCAGGCCGGCTTGCCGACGGGCGGGCGCGTGACGGTGCTCGACGAAAGCTACAACGCCAACCCGGTAGCGATGGAGGCGGCGATCGCCGTGCTCGGCTCCACCGTTCCCGCAGGCCAGGGCCGTCGCATCGCGGTGCTCGGCGACATGCTGGAGCTCGGCGCCCAGGCGCCGGCGCTGCACGCCGGGCTCGCCGAGCTGCTGGCGCGTGCGGGGGCGGACCGTGTCTTCATGCTCGGCGAGGCGATGAAGGCACTCGACGACGCGCTGGACGGGCGCCTCGGTTGCGAATGGCACGAAAGCCTCGTCGAGCTTGAGGCAAGCCTGCTCGCGCAGGTTCGCGACGGCGACGTCCTCATGGTGAAGGCATCGAACGGGATCGGGTTGTCGAAGATCGTGGAACGGCTCCTCTCGTCCGGCGCGTCCGAACCCGCCCCGCGCGCCGACACGCTCGCCGCGCCGGGAGCGCGCTGAGCCGTGCTCGCCTTTCTCGGACAGTTCGCCGGCGACGTCTCGGCCTTCAACGTCTTCCGCTACATCACCTTCCGGACCGGAAGCGCGATGATCACCTCGTTCATCGTGGTGTTCCTGTTCGGTCCGGCGACCATCTCCAGCCTGCGGGTGCGCCAGGGCCGCGGCCAGCCGATCCGCGCCGACGGGCCGCAGACGCACTTCAAGAAGGCCGGCACGCCGACCATGGGCGGCCTGATGATCCTGACCGGCCTCCTGGGCTCGATCCTCTTGTGGGCGGACCTGGCCAACCTTTACGTCTGGGCGGTGCTGCTGGTCACGGTCGGCTTCGGCGCGATCGGCTTCTACGACGACTACCTGAAGGTGACGAAGCAAAGCCACCGCGGCTTTTCGGGCAAGGCGCGGCTCGCTTTGGAGTTCGTGATCGCCGGAGCCGCGGCCGGCCTGATCGTCTACGCGGGAACGGGCGCCTTCGCGACCTCGCTCGCCTTTCCCTTCGTCAAATCGCTGCTGCTCGACCTCGGCCTGTTCTACATCGTCGTCGCGGCCTTCGTGATGGTCGGCTCGGGCAACGCGGTGAACCTCACCGACGGCCTCGACGGGCTGGCGATCGTGCCGATCATGATCGCGGCCTCGGCGTTCGGGCTCATCGCCTACCTCGCCGGCAACGTGAACTTCTCGAACTACCTGCAGATCCACTACGTGCAGGGCACGGGCGAACTGGCGGTGGTGTGCGGCGCGGTGATCGGCGCGGGCCTCGGCTTCCTCTGGTTCAACGCGCCGCCGGCGGCGATCTTCATGGGCGACACGGGATCGCTCGCGCTCGGCGGCATGGTCGGCACGGTCGCGGTCGCGACCAAGCACGAGATCGTGCTCGCCATTATCGGCGGGCTGTTCGTGATCGAGGCGATGTCGGTGATCATCCAGGTTGCCTCGTTCAAGCTCACCGGCAAGCGCGTCTTCCTGATGGCGCCGATCCACCACCACTTCGAGAAGCTCGGCTGGACCGAATCGCAAGTCGTGGTGCGCTTCTGGATCATCGCCTTCATCCTCGCCTTCGTCGGCCTGTCGACCCTGAAGCTGCGATGATCCCGGTCGCCTCGCTCCGCGGCAAGCGCGTCGCGCTGTTCGGGCTCGGCGGTTCGGGCCGCGCCACAGCCGAGGCGCTCGTCGCCGGCGGCGCGGCGGTGACGGCCTTCGACGACAATCCCGGCTCCGTCGCGTCGGCCGCCGAAGCCGGCATTCCGACCGGCGACCTGCGAGCCTACGACTGGCGAGGCGCGGACGCCCTCGTCCTGTCGCCCGGCGTGCCGCTGACGCACCCCAAACCGCACTGGACCGTGGATCTCGCGCGCGGTGCCGGCGCGGAAGTGATCGGCGACGTCGAGCTGTTCGGCCGCGAGCGGCGCGCGAACGCGCCGACGAGCGCTTTCGTCGCGATCACCGGAACCAACGGCAAGTCGACCACCACCGCGCTGATCGCGCACGTCCTGCGCGCGAGCGGTCGCGACACGCAGCTCGGCGGCAACATCGGCACGGCGATCCTGACGCTCGATCCGCCCGCGCCGGAGCGCTTCTACGTGGTGGAATGCTCGTCCTACCAGATCGACCTCGCGCCGACGCTCGAGCCTTCGGTCGCCATCCTCCTGAACCTGACGCCCGACCATCTCGACCGGCACGGCACGATGGAGGACTACGCTGCGATCAAGGCGCGGCTGGTTGCGGCCGCGCAGACGGCCGTGGTCGGCGTCGACGACGAGCCCTGTCGACGCATCGCCGGCGATCTCGAACGCCGCGGCCGGCACGTCGTCCGCATCTCGAACGGCGAGGCGCTCGACGAGGGCGTGTTCTTCGACGGTGCGAACGTCGTCGCGCGGATCGCCGGATGCCGGCGCGACTTCGCCATCAACGGCATCGGCAGCTTGCGCGGTCGCCACAACGGACAGAACGCCGCGGCCGCGGTGGCAGCCCTCGCCGCCAGCGGCTTGACGGGCGACGAGATCGAAGCGGGGCTTCGCTCGTTTCCGGGCCTCGCGCACCGCATGGAGGAGGTCGGCCGGCTCGGCCGGGTGTTGTTCGTCAACGATTCCAAGGCGACCAACGCCGAGGCGGCCGCGCCGGCCCTGTCGGCGTTCGAGCGCATCCGCTGGATCGCGGGCGGCCTGCCGAAGGCCGGCGGCATCGCCGGCCTGTCGCCGCTCTTCAGCCGGATCGCGAAGGCCTACCTGATCGGCGAGGCGGCGCCGGTCTTCGCCGCGACGCTCGGCGAGGCGGCGCCGTACGAGATTTCCGGCACGCTCGCCGCCGCCGTTTCGCGCGCCGCCGCCGACGCCGCCGCGAGCGGCGAGACCGAGGTCGTGCTCCTGTCGCCGGCCTGCGCCAGCTTCGACCAATTCCGAAACTTCGAGGTCCGCGGCGACGCGTTCCGGACCGAGGTCGCCCGGCTCGACGGCATCGAGCGCACAGCGAAGGGGTAGAACATGGCCGGGCGCACCGAGAAGGGCCTCGTCGCCGACTGGTGGCGGTCGATCGACCGCTGGTTCCTGGCCGCCTTCATCTGCCTGATGGCGGGTGGCTTCGTCCTGTCCTTCGCCGCCAGCCCCCCGGTGGCCGAGAAGATCGGGCTCGAACCGTTCCATTTCGTCAAGCGCCACGCGCTGTTCCTCCTGCCGTCGCTGGCGTTGATGGTCGCGGCCTCCATGCTGACGCCGCGGGCCATTCGGCGCGTTTCGCTCGTCACGCTCGGCGGCTCGATCGTCCTGATGATCGGCGCCCTGCTGTTCGGCCTCGAGGTGAAGGGTGCCCGGCGCTGGATCGAGTTCGGCCCGCTGACGATCCAGCCGTCCGAGTTCATGAAGCCGGCCTTCGTGATCCTCTGCGCCTGGCTCTTCGCCGAGCGCGCGCGCAAGCCCGGCATCCCGGGCAACCTCCTCGCGATGATCCTGCTCTTCGCCGTCTGCGCCCTGCTCCTCGCGCAGCCGGACCTCGGGCAGACCATGCTGACCGCCAGCGCCTGGGGCGGCCTGTTCTTCATGGCGGGCATGCCCTGGCTGTGGATCGTCGCGCTCGCCGGCGTTGGCTTCGTCGGCTTCGTCGGCGCCTATTTCGTGTTCCCGCACGTGGCGTCCCGCATCGACCGGTTCCTGACCGGCGAAGGCGACACGTTCCAGACCGACACCGCGCGCGAGGCGATCCTGCGCGGCGGCTGGTTCGGCCAGGGCCCGGGCGAGGGCACGATCAAGCGAATCCTGCCGGACAGCCACACGGACTTCGCCTTCTCGGTGATCGGCGAGGAGTTCGGCATCCTCGCCTGCATGCTGCTCGCGGCGATCTTCTGCTTCATCGTCCTGCGCGGCCTGCATGTCGCCACCTCACAGCGCGACCCCTTCGGCCGCCTGGCGATCTCCGGCCTCGTGCTCCTGTTCGGCCTGCAGTCGATCATCAACATGGCGGTGAACCTGCAGCTCATGCCGGCCAAGGGCATGACGCTGCCGTTCATCTCCTACGGCGGCTCGTCGATGATGGCGATCGCGCTCTCGGCCGGTTTCGTGCTGGCGCTGACGCGCCGGAAGGCCGAGAACGTGTCGCGCACCGACGAACTCGTCGCCCGGACCTACGCGCTGCACGGGGTGTAACGGTGATGGAGCAGGCAGCGGCGGACGGCAAGCCGAGTTTGAGCGACGGTCGGAAGGAGCAGATCAAGCTCACCTCCGCGTATTTCAACGGCATCGCGATCGGACTGCTTCTCGTGGCGGGCTTGTCCATTCCCACGACCCTGATCACCAACGCGGAAACGTCGGTCGAGCGGTGGGCGGCGGGAGCCATCTCCCTGTTCAGCATCAGCTTCAGCCCCTATCTTCACCTGCGAGCCAAAAGAACGCTGAAAGGTCTCGATCCATGAGCGAGTTTCTCTTCTACGCGTTCGCGGTTCTCCTTTTCCCGCTTGGAACGCTTTGGGCGGTATATGTCGTGACGCGCGCGAATGATCGCGAGTTGGAGCGCGACAAGCAGCTGCAGTCCCGTCATCGTTGATGCCGTCACCCATCCTCCTGTCCGCCGGTGGCACGGGCGGGCACCTGTTTCCAGCCGAAGCGCTCGCCCACGAGTTGAAGACCCGCGGCTACGTGGTTCATCTGGCGACCGACGACCGCGCCACCCGTTACGCGGAACGCTTTCCTGTCGAGGCAATCCACACGATCGCGTCCGCGACCTTCGGCTCGAAAAGTCCGGCGGCCGTCGCGCGTTCGATGTGGACGCTGTGGCGCGGCTTCAGGTCGGCCGGCGCGCTGATCCGTTCGCTGCGCCCGGCCGTCGTCGTCGGCTTCGGCGGCTACCCGACCGTGCCGCCGATGCTGGCGGCGGTGCAGGCCGGCCGGCCGACGATCGTCCACGAGCAGAACGCCGTGATGGGCCGCGCCAACCGCTTCCTCGCCCGCCGCGTTGGGGCAATCGCCGCCGGCATCCCGCAGGACGAAGCCGGTGCGGCCGTGACGTCGAAGCTTACCGTCACCGGCAACCCCGTCCGCCCGGCCGTTCTCGAAGCGGCGCGGACGCCATACCGCGCGAGCGGCGAGGGTGAGCCGTTCCGCCTCGTCGTGTTCGGCGGCAGCCAGGGCGCGCAGTTCTTCTCCGACGCGATGCCGGAAGCGGTGCGGCTCCTGCCGGACGACTTGAAGCGCCGCCTCGTCGTGACGCAGCAGGCTCGCGCGGAAGGCGTGGACGCGGTTCGCGGCGTCTACGCGATCGAGGGCGTCAAGGCGACCGTGTCGCCGTTCTTCGACGACATGGCCGCGCGGATCGGCGCGGCGCACCTGGTGATCAGCCGGGCGGGGGCGTCCACGGTATCCGAGGTCGCGGTGATCGGCCGTCCGGCGATCCTCGTCCCGTACCCTTACGCCCTCGACCACGACCAAGCGGCGAACGCCGCGCGGCTGGAAGCGGCTGGCGGCGCGGTGGTCGCCAGGCAGTCGGACCTGACGCCCGAGCGGCTCGCCGAGCTGATCCTCGGCATCGCGCGCGATCCGGCGAAGGCCGAGGCGATGGCCACGGCGGCCCGCTCGACCGGCATCCCGGATGCCGCGCGGTTGCTTGCCGACCTGGTTGCGTCTATGGCGGCTCGCCCGCACTGACCGCCGCCGGAGTCGCCTGTTCATGAAAATGCCGCCCAACATCGGCCCGGTGCATTTCATCGGCATCGGCGGCATCGGCATGAGCGGCATCGCGGAAGTGCTGGTCACGCTCGGCTACACGGTGCAGGGGTCGGACGCGAGCGAGAACGCCAACGTGCAGCGCCTGCGCGAGAAGGGCGTCGAGGTGTTCGTCGGTCACAAGGCCGAGAACCTCGGCCGCGCCGAGGTCGTGGTGGTTTCGACCGCCATCAAGCGCTCCAACCCGGAGCTCGCCGCCGCGCGCGAGCGCCTGCTGCCGATCGTGCGCCGCGCCGAGATGCTGGCCGAGCTGATGCGTTTCCGCCAGGCCGTCGCCGTGGGCGGCACCCACGGCAAGACCACCACGACGTCGATGGTGGCGACGCTGCTGGACGCCGGCGGTCTCGACCCGACGGTCGTCAACGGCGGCATCATCAACGCCTACGGCACCAACGCCCGCATGGGCGGCGGCAACTGGATGGTGGTGGAGGCCGACGAGTCCGACGGCACGTTCCTGCGGCTGCCGGCCGACGTCGTTATCGTCACCAACATCGACCCCGAGCACCTCGATCACTACGGCACCTTCGACAAGGTGCGCAGCGCCTTCCGCGCCTTCGTCGAGAACGTGCCGTTCTACGGCTTCGCGGTGATGTGCCTCGACCACCCGGAGGTGCAGTCGCTGGTCGCCGAGATCGAAGACCGCCGCATCATCACCTACGGCGAAAACGTTCAGTCCGACGCGCGCTTCGAGAACATCCGCATGGCGGGACCGCGCTCGACCTTCGACGTGACGATCCGCGACCGCGTGACGAACGAGACCATCACCATCCACGACATCGTGCTGCCGATGCCGGGCCGCCACAACGTCTCCAACGCCACCGCGGCGATCGCCGTCGCGCACCGGATCGGCGTTCCGGCCGAGGCGATCAAGACGGGCCTCGCGTCGTTCTCCGGCGTCAAGCGACGCTTCACGCACACGGGCACGACGAACGGCATCGATATCTACGACGACTACGGCCACCATCCGGTCGAGATTCGCGCCGTGCTGGCGGCGGCGCGATCGGCCGCCAAGGGCCGCGTCATCGCCGTGGTGCAGCCGCACCGCTACACGCGGCTCCAGAGTCTCTTCACCGAGTTCGCCGCCTGCTTCAACGATGCCGACACGGTGGTGCTGACGCCCGTCTATGCGGCAGGCGAGGAGCCGATCGAGTTCGCCAATTCAGAGATGCTGGTGGAGCGCCTCAAGATCGGCGGCCACCGCGACGCGCGTCTCGTCGACGGGCCGACGGAGATCGCGCCGCTCGTCCACGCCAGCGCCGCGGCCGGCGACATGGTGGTGTTCCTCGGCGCCGGCAACATCACGCAATGGGCCTACGCGCTGCCGAAGGAATTGGAAGCGCTCGGCGCCAAGTATCCGACATGAGCGGCGCCGACCTGCTGGCGAGCCTCGCAAGCAGTTTGGCCGGTGTCCGCGGCCGCCTGACGCCCGACGCCGAGATGGACAAGATCACTTGGTTTCGAGCCGGTGGCCGGGCGGACGTCCTGTTCCAACCGGCCGACGAGGAGGACTTGGCGACGTTCTTCGCGGCGTTGCCGGACGAGGTGCCGGTGACGGTCGTCGGCATCGGCTCCAACCTGCTCGTTCGCGACGGCGGCATTCCGGGCGTCGTGGTGCGGCTGTCCGCCAAAGGGTTCGGCCGGGTCGAGCGCGAGGGCGATTGGGGTCTGCGGGCCGGCGCAGCGGCGCCCGACAAGCGCGTCGCCGCTGCGGCGCTGGAAGCCGGGCTCGGCGGCTTTCACTTCTTCCACGGCATACCCGGTTCGATCGGCGGGGCCCTGCGGATGAATGCCGGCGCGAACGGTGTCGAAACGCGAGAGCGCGTGCGCGAGGTGCGGGCGGTGGACCGGCAGGGGCGTCTCCATGTCCTGTCCGTCGACGATATGGGCTACGCCTACCGCCATTCGGGCGCTGCGCCCGATCTGGTGTTCACGTCGGCGCTGCTCGAAGGCGAGCCGGCCGAGCGCGACGAGATCAGGCGTTGCATGGACGAGGTGCAGCACCATCGCGAGACCGTGCAGCCGGTGCGCGAGAAGACCGGCGGCTCGACCTTCAAGAACCCGGAAGGCTCGTCCGCCTGGAAGGAGATCGACCGCGCCGGCTGCCGAGGCTTGCGCGTCGGCGACGCGCAGATGTCCGAGATGCACTGCAACTTCATGATCAACACGGCTGAGGCGAGCGCGCATGACTTGGAACGGCTCGGCGAAACCGTGCGCGAGCGGGTGTTCGCGACGGCAGGCGTTTCGCTGCACTGGGAGATCAAGCGCCTCGGCCGCTTCCAGGCGGGGCGGGAGGTTCAGCCCTTCTCCGCGTGATGCTCGCGATCCCCGTTCGGTCGACGCTTCCTTTCGATTTTCTTTCGACCTTTAACGGCTCTTAACCCCCGCTTAACCAACGCCCGCGCATGAATAGCCCCGGAAAGCCCGTCACGGGCGGTGGGTTCAAGCGTTCATGTCGAAACACGTCGCGGTGCTGATGGGCGGGTGGTCGAGCGAAAGGCCGGTGAGCCTTTCCTCGGGCGGCGCCTGCGCCGAAGCGCTGGTCGAGGCGGGCTTCGACGTGACGCGGGTCGACGTCGACCGCGACGTCGTCGGCGTGCTCGCGGACCTGCGACCGGACGCGGCGTTCAACGCCCTGCACGGTCCGTTCGGCGAGGACGGCACCATCCAGGGCATCCTGGAGTTCCTCGAAATCCCCTACACGCATTCCGGCGTCCTCGCCTCGGCGCTCGCGATGCACAAGGCGAAGGCCAAGACGGTCGCCAAGGCGGCCGGCGTGCCGGTCGCCGAGTCCAAGGTCCTGGAGCGCCGGGTCATCGCCGAGAAGCACGCGATGCCGGTCCCCTACGTCGTGAAGCCGATCGCGGAAGGGTCGAGCTTCGGCGTGCTCATCGTGCGCGAGGACCAGGCGCATCCGCCGCAGCAGCTTCATTCCTCCGACTGGGCCTTTGGCGAGACGCTGATGGTCGAGCGCTTCGTCGCCGGGCGCGAGCTCACCTGCGCCGTGATGGGCGACGTGGCGCTGCCGGTCTGCGAGATCACCACGGAAGGCCACGCCTTTTACGACTACGACTCGAAATATCAGCCCGGCGGCTCGGTCCACCGCATCCCGGCCGATATCCCGGCCGCGGTCGCGCGGCGCGTGCAGGAGCACGCGCTCGCCGCGCACCGAGCCATCGGCTGCCGCGGCGTGTCGCGCTCGGACTTTCGCTACGACGACCGCTTCGGCGAAGGCGGCGAGCTCGTCTGGCTCGAGGTCAACACCCAGCCCGGCATGACGCCGGTCTCGCTCGTGCCGGACATCGCGCGCGCCGCGGGCCATTCGTTTCCCGAGCTCCTCACATGGATGGTGGAGGACGCGTCATGCGGCCGGTGAGCTACAGCGATCGGCCGGATCCGCCGCTGGAACGGCCGATCGGCCGCCGCAAGACCTTCCGCCTGTCGCCCATCGGGCGGCGGCTGGCGGCTGTCGGCGGCTCGATCGCCCGCCTGCCGCAGCCGCGGTTCGGGCTGGTCGCGATCTGCCTGGTGGGATCCGCCGGTCTCTACGGCATGGTCCTCGGTGGCCATACGACGGGCGTCGTCGACGCGCTCGCCGAGCCGCTCGGCTTCGCCATCGACAAGGTCGACGTTTCCGGCAACGCGGAAACGTCGGAGATCGACGTGCTGCAGACGCTGTGGTCGACCGGCTCGCGCACGCTGCCGTCGCTGGACGTCGAGGCGGCCCGGACGATGCTCGAGACCATTCCGTGGATCGAGAAGGCGTCCGTCGCCAAGACCTATCCGGACCGCGTGTCGATCGATCTGGTCGAGAAGCATCCCTTCGCGCTGTGGCAGAAGGAGCGCGAACTGCACCTGATCGATCGCCAGGGCCGGCAGATCATGAACTTCGTGCCGAACCGCTTCCAGGACCTGCCCTTCGTTGTCGGGCCGGGAGCGGAACGCGACGCGGCGGGGATCGTCGACGCGCTGGCCGCCGTCCCCGAGCTTCGCGCAAGGGTTAGCGCCTACGTTCGGGTCGGCAACCGTCGATGGGACCTGCGGCTGGACAACGGCCTGACCGTCCGCCTTCCCGAGGACGGCGCAGTGGAGGCCGCCGCCGAGATCGCGCGGATGGACAAGGACATGGGACTGCTTTCCCGCGACATTTCGGTGGTCGACATGCGCATCGCCGACCGCGTCACCGTTCGCCTGACCGCCGATGCCGCGACGCGCCGCGCCGCTGATCTGAAGGAACGCGACAAGCTCCTGAAACGCATGGCGAAGGAGAAGCGGGCGTGAGCATCCTTCCGTTCCGCCGCGACCGGAAAGCCCTGCCGCGCCTGCGGGCGCTGCCCGGCCGCAAGACGCGCGTCGTTTCCGTCCTCGACGTCGGCACCACCAAGATCACCTGCATGATCGCCCGGTTGAAGCCGCGTCCCGACAGCGAGGTGCTGCCCGGCCGCACGCACGTGATCGAGATCGTCGGCATCGGCTGCCAGCGTGCGCGCGGTATCAAGTCGGGCGTCGTGGTGGACTTGGCGGCCGCCGAGAAGTCGATCCGCTTCTGCGTCGACGCCGCCGAGCGAATGGCGGGATTGACGGTCGAGTCGCTGCTGGTTTCCGTGACGGCCGGCCGGCTGAAGAGCCTGCGCGGCCACGCGGAAGCGCGCGTCGACAGCGAGGGCGTGACGAAGTCTGACCTCGCGCGGGTGCTCGGCTCGGCTGCCCGCGCGCCGCTCGATCGCGGCCGGCTGGTGCTTCATTCCGTGCCGTTCGACGTGTCGCTGGACGGCGAGAACGGTCTCGACAACCCGGTTGGCATGATGGGGCGCGTCCTCGGCGCCGACGTCCACCTCCTGTCGGCGGAGGAAACGCCGCTGCGCAACCTGGAAGCGGCGATCAACCGCGCGCAGCTGGTGGTGGAAGCCTTCGTCGCGACGCCCTTCGCCTCCGGGCTCGCAACGCTTGCCGACGACGAAGCGGCCATGGGCTCGGCCTGCATCGACATGGGCGGCGGCTCCACCACGATCGCGATCTTCCAGAACGGCAAGTTCGTCTACGCCGACTCCGTCGCGCTCGGCGGCCACCACATCACCATGGACCTAGCGCGCGGCCTGTCGATCAGCCCGGAGCACGCCGAGCGCCTGAAGGTGATGCACGGGTCGGCCATGGCCGGGATGCAGGACGACACCGACACGATCGAGGTCGCGCCGCTCGGCGATGCGGACGCCGATGCGCCGGTGGCGGTCGCCCATTCGCTCATCGCCCGCATCGTCCGGCCGCGCGTCGAGGAAACACTGGAGCTCGTTCGCGACCGTTTGTCGGCTTCCGGGCTCGGCCACGTCATCGGCAAGCGCGTCGTGATGACCGGTGGCGCCAGCCAACTGTCCGGCCTCGCCGGCGCGGCGCGGCAGATCATGCAGCGCAACGTCCGCCTCGGACGGCCGCTCGGCGTCGCCGGCTTGTCCACGGCCAACAAGAGCCCGGCCTTCGCGACGCCGGTCGGACTCCTGATCTACCCGCAGGTGTCCACCGCCGAGCACTTCGCCGATGCCGCGGGCGCGGCGGACGTCGTCTTCGACGACCGCACCCGCGTCGGACGCGTCGGCGCGTGGTTGCGAAAAAGCTTTTGAAGGGCGTCGCCGCCCTTCGAACCTGAGAAACCCGGGCGCCGCGCGCCTTCCGAGCAAGACATGACGACGGCCGGCGCGGCGCTGCGGCCCGAATCGAGAAAGGACTTGAAGGACATGAGCAACACGACGTTGAACCTTTCCCGGCCCGACATCACCGAGTTGAAGCCCCGGATCACCGTATTCGGCGTGGGCGGCGGCGGCTGCAACGCCGTGAACAACATGATCGAGGCCGGCCTCGAAGGCGTCGAGTTCGTGATCGCCAACACGGACGCGCAGGCGCTGCGCTCGTCGCGCGCCGAGCGCATCATCCAGATGGGCGTCGCCGTGACGGAAGGCCTCGGCGCCGGCTCGCAGCCGGAAGTCGGCCGGGCCGCCGCCGAGGAGTCGCTGGATGAAATCTGCGACCACCTGCTCGGCTCGCACATGTGCTTCGTCACCGCCGGCATGGGCGGCGGCACCGGCACGGGCGCGGCGCCCGTCGTCGCCCGCGCGGCGCGCGACAAGGGCATCCTGACGGTCGGCGTCGTGACCAAGCCGTTCCACTTCGAGGGCCAGCGCCGCATGCGCATCGCCGACCAGGGCATCGAGGACCTACAGAAGAACGTCGACACGCTGATCGTCATCCCGAACCAGAACCTGTTCCGCATCGCCAACGACCGCACCACGTTCGCCGATGCCTTCGGCATGGCCGACCAGGTGCTCTATTCGGGCGTCGCCTGCATCACCGACCTGATGGTCAAGGAAGGTCTCATCAACCTCGACTTCGCCGACGTGCGCTCGGTGATGCGCGAGATGGGCAAGGCGATGATGGGCACGGGCGAAGCGTCCGGCGAGGGCCGCGCCATGGCCGCCGCCGAGGCCGCGATCGCCAACCCGCTGCTCGACGAGACGTCGATGAAGGGCGCCAAGGGTCTCTTGATCTCGATCACCGGCGGGCGTGACCTGACCCTGTTCGAGGTCGACGAGGCGGCGACGCGCATCCGCGAGGAAGTCGATTCCGACGCCAACATCATTCTCGGCGCGACGTTCGACGAGAACCTCGAAGGCGTGATCCGCGTGTCCGTGGTGGCCACCGGCATCGACAAGACCGCGCTGGAAATGTCCGAGCGGTCGATCGAGATCCGCCACGCGGCGGCCGTGCAGCGGACCGGGGCGGCCGCGACAATGACGGCGCCGGCAGTGCCCGTCGTGCCGGTCTATGCGGCGGCGGCGGCGGAGCCCGTCCAAGCGGTGGCGACGATCCCCGAACTGCCGGTGGCGGAAGCCCCGGCCGACGACGACGACTTCACAGCCGCGCTCGAAGCCGAGATCGCCAACGTCTCGACCGCTCCGGCGAACCGCTCGGTGGCGCCCGCCCGGATGCCGCGCGTCGAGGATTTCCCGCCGATGGTCCAGGCCGAGATCTCGCACCGCGCGGCGCAGGTGGAGATCGCTCCGCCGCAGCCGGAAGAGCGCGGCGCGATGTCGAACCTACTGGGCAAGCTGACCCGCGGCTTGACCCGCGGCGAGGAAGCGCCGGCGCCCGTGAGCCCGCGTCCGGCTCCCGCCGAGCCGCGCCGCGCGGAGCAGAGCCTCTACGCGCCGCGCCGCCAGGCGGCCGAATCGCCGTCGCGGCCGCAGGGCCTGCGCCACGCGATGGGCGAGGACGAACAACTCGAAATCCCGGCCTTCCTCCGCCGCCAGTCGAACTGACGACCGGCGTTGCCGAGAAACAACACGGCCGGCGTCGCAAGACGCCGGCCGTCGAACACTAACGGACTGCAATCGCTGCGGTTTCGATCTGATGGACGGCCTCGCCGGTAACATCGGGTTAGAATCCGTGATTTGGCGGAAATGCAACGGTCCCGTATTTCTTCACCGAAGCAGGCATGACGATGCGCCGGTCGCCGCGGGGGCGGGCCGATCGGTGGATACCGAAAAAGGGGCGCAGGGACGGCCGTCAGGCGGTTCAAGCGGTTTCGGCGCAAGGATACCGGCGGACGTGATCATCTTTCAGCAGACGATCGGCAGCAGGGCAGACTTCCAGGGCGTCGGCGTGCATAGCGGCAAGCCGGTCTCCATGGGTCTCGTTCCTGCCGATGCGGATACCGGCGTCGTGTTCCGCGTCAAGGACGCCGCGTCCGGCGCTGTCCGCTCGATCGATGCGTTGTCCTCCAACGTGCCGCCGACGGACCTGGCGACGGTCGTCGGCAACCCGAGCGGCGCCTACGTCGCGACCGTCGAGCACCTGATGGCCGCGCTTTACGCCATGAACGTCGACAATGTCGTCGTGGAACTCGATAGCGCCGAAGTTCCGATCATGGACGGGTGCTCGGCCGCGTTCGTCGCGGCGATCGAGACGGCGAGCCTCGTCAAGCAGTCCGCCAAGCGCCGCTACATCCGCGTCCTGAAGCCGGTCCGCGTCGAGACCGCTGCAGGCTGGGCGGAGTTCATGCCGCACTACGGCAGCCGCTTCGAGATCGAGATCGACTTCGCGACCCGCGCCATCGGCCGTCAGGCCTTTTCCGGCGAGTTGTCGCCTGCCGTGTTCAAGGCCGAACTGTCGCGTGCCCGCACCTTCGGCTTCATGAAGGACGTCGAGCGGTTGTGGGCGTCCGGCCACGCGCTCGGCTCCTCGCTCGACAATTCGGTGGTGGTCGGCGACGACGAGCGCGTCATCAACCCGGACGGCCTGCGCTACGCCGACGAGTTCGTTCGCCACAAGGCGCTCGACGCGGTGGGCGATCTGGCGCTCGCCGGCGCGCGCATCCTCGGCTGCTACCGTTCGTATCGCGGCGGCCACAAGCTGAACGCCCTCGCGTTGCAGGCGCTGCTGCGCGACGCCATGGCCTTCGACATGATCGAGCTGCCGGCTCGGCGGCGCGACATCGTGCGTCATTCGCCGCTGATCGCCGCCGTCGCGGCGCCGGCCTACGGCCCGCAGTTCCTTTAAGGCGACAGTTTCGCGCCGAGTAGGAAGCAGGCTGTCTTACTCGGCGGTTTCTTCTCGGAGCCGGTCGATGCGATCGTAACGCGCTGACGCGCCGCAGTCCGCCATGGACCGGCAGCTATCGCTGGCCTGCTTTTTGATGTTCTTTTCAAGCAACATTGCGCAGGTTGCTCCCGGGCGAAGTGTTCTGGTTGGCGATATGCCTTAAAAAAGGCGCCTTGAACCCCTTTTAAACATTGTGGGGGTGCGCGGCGTAGACTAGAACGCGGCGGCCGGGGCGAGGCGATCAGGGGACACGTCATCATGCGCAGCAACTTCGCGTGGGCGAGGGGCGCCCGCCGGTCCGTTTGCGCCGTCGTGGCGCTCGCGGCGAGCCTGTCCTTGTCGGGTTGCTTGTTCGGCAACGGCGAGGACGACGTCGATCCGCTCGCGCTCGCGGCGCAGACCGAACCGGCCGACCAGCTCTACAACCAGGGCCTCGCCAACCTCGAAGGCGGCCGCCTGGGCGAGGCGACGAAGAAGTTCGAGGCGATCGACCGGCAGTATCCCTACTCGGAATGGGCCCGCAAGGCGCTGGTGATGCGCGCCTTCGCCGCCTACCGCAACGGCGACTACGAGAGCTCCGTCTCGTCCTCGCGGCGTTACCTCGCCACCTATCCGGGCACCAGCGAGGCGCCCTACGCCCAATACATCATGGGACTGTCCTACTTCCGGCAGATCCCGGACGTGACGCGCGACCAGCGCGATACGGCGCGGGCCGTCGGCGCGATGCAGGAGGTCGTCGACCGCTATCCGGACTCCGAATACGCCGAGGACGCGCGCGCCAAGGTGCGCGTCGCGCGCGATCAGCTCGCCGGCAAGGAGATGCAGGTCGGCCGCTACTACTTGGAGCGGCGCGAATACCTGGCGTCGATCAACCGCTTCAAGACCGTCGTCGACCAGTATCCGAACACCCGGCACGTCGAGGAGGCGCTGTCGCGCTTGACGGAAGCCTATTACGCCATGGGCTTGGCGCAGGAAGCGCAGGCGTCCGCCTCGGTGCTCGGCCAGAACTTCCCCGACTCGCAGTGGTACAAGGACTCCTACGCGCTGCTGCAGTCGAAGGGCCTGGAGCCGCGCGCGGCGACGGGCGGCGACTCCTGGTTCAGCCGGGCGACGCGGGCGATCACCGGCGCGAGCTGATCGCAGGTTCGACGCTCGGTTTGAAGTCCGCCGCGATCTGATCTATCTTGCAGGAGTGGGGTGGCGACGTTCGCCGCCACGCCGTTGCTCAGAAGATGAATTGGGCCCGGAGAGTGACTTGCCAGCCGCTCCGGGTCCTTTTCACTTCAAGCGTGACGGTCAGCGGTAGAAACCACATCGCATCACCTCCGATTCGAGAGCGAGGCCGTCGCCGCGGCCGGGGTGGCCCATCCTCCCCGGTCGCACCGCTGGCTCGGTGCGCTCTGCTTGGTGCTCTCGAACGTCGGGCATGATGGCGGGGCAGCCTTAACGCTCGGTTCGCGATCCCGGGGCCGCTTCCGCCCGAGGCGCCGAGCGCCTATCTTCGCGTCGCTTGCCTTTCCGGCCGTGCAGGACTAGCGACCCGGGCTCCATGCTTGTTCACCTTTCGATCCGCGACATCGTGTTGATCGAGCGTCTGGAGCTTTCCCTGAACGGCGGCCTGTCCGTCCTCACGGGCGAGACGGGCGCCGGGAAGTCGATCCTGCTCGACGCCCTGTCGCTCGCCCTCGGCGGCCGGGGCGACGGCGGGCTGGTCCGCCACGGCTCGAAGCAGGGCGAGATCGTCGCCGTGTTCGATCCGCCGGCCGGCCACGCGGTCCGCCGGTTGCTGGCGGAGAACGGTTTCGACGACGACGGCGACGTGGTGCTGCGCCGCGTCCAGAACGCCGACGGCCGCACACGCGTCTTCGTCAACGACCGTCCGTCGTCGGTCGCGCTGATGCGCGACATCGGCGCGACGCTGGTCGAGATCCACGGTCAGCACGACGACCGCGCTCTGGTCGATCCCGACGCCCACCGCATGCTGCTCGACGCCTATGCCGGCCTTGGCACCGAGGTCGACGCCGTGTCGCGCGCCTACACCGAATGGCGGCGCGCGGAGACCGAGCTGACGCGCCACCGCGCCAAGGTGGAGGCCGCCGCGCGCGAGGCGGACTATCTCCGCGCCGCCGTCGAAGAACTGTCCGAACTGCAGCCGTTGGCCGGTGAGGAGGCCGAGCTTGCCGAACGCCGCCAGGTGATGATGAAGTCCGAGAAGATCGCGACGGACGTCCACGACGCCTTCGATGAGCTTGCCGGCAACGCCTCGCCGATTCCGACGCTGGCCGGTCTCCACAAACGCCTCGACCGAAAGCGGGACGAGCTGCCGGGCCTGCTCGATGAGACCCTCGAACGGCTCGACGCGGCGATGGATGCCCTGTCCGACGCGCAGATGGGCCTTCAAGCGGCGCTGCGCAGCCTGGAATACGACCCGCGCGCGCTGGAGGAGTGCGAGGAGCGGCTGTTCGCGTTGCGCGCCGCCGGCCGCAAGTATTCGTGTCCCGTCGACGATCTCGCTGACCTTGCCGCTCGGATGATCGGCGACCTAGCGGAGGTCGACGCCGGCGAAGCGCGGCTCGGCGAGCTGACGCAGGTCGTTCTCGATCGGCGCGAGACCTTCGACCGGCTCGCCGCCGACCTGTCCGGCAAGCGGCGGGAGGCGGCCAAGTACCTCGAGGCGGCCGTCATGACCGAGCTTCCGGACCTCAAACTGGAGCGCGCCGCCTTCGTCGTGGAGATGACGAGCGACCCGGACAAGATGGCCGCGTCGGGCATCGACGCGGTGGAGTTCTGGGTTCGCACCAATCCCGGCACGCGGGCTGGGCCGATGATGAAGGTCGCGTCCGGCGGCGAGCTGTCGCGCTTCCTCCTCGCGCTGAAGGTCGCGTTGGCCGACAAGGGCTCGGCCCCGACCTTGGTCTTCGACGAGATCGACACGGGCGTCGGCGGCGCGGTTGCCGACGCCATCGGCCGGCGACTGGCCCGGCTCGCGAGCAGGGTGCAGGTGCTTTCCGTCACCCATGCGCCGCAGGTCGCCGCCCGCGCGACGACGCACCTCCTGATTTCGAAGGCCGCCAGCGAGGCCGAACGCGAGCGCGTCGCGACTCGGGTCTCGGAACTGCCGCCCGCACCCCGTATGGAGGAGATCGCCCGGATGCTGGCCGGCGAGAGCGTCACGGAAGAAGCGCGCGCCGCTGCGAAGCGGCTCATCGGCGCATCCGCCTGAGGCGTGACTCCCCGTTCACGCCTGCGAAGCTAGAATCGGCCTTCGATCCAGCGACAGCGACGTCATGGCGAACGAGAAACCTGTCGAGGACCTGACGAGCGACGAGGCCGCGACGGAACTCGCGCGGCTTGCCGCGGAGATGGCCGAGAACGACCGCCTCTACTACGAGGAGGATGCGCCGGTCCTGTCGGATGCCGAATACGACGCCCTGCGCCGCCGCAACCGGGCGATCGAAGTACGATTCCCGGAACTCGCGCGCGCCGACTCGCCGTCGCTGAAGGTCGGCTCGAAACCCTCCGCCAAGTTCAAGAAGCTCCGGCACGCCGTGCCGATGCTGTCGCTCGACAACGCGTTCTCGGACGAGGACGTCGTGGACTTCGTCCGCCGCGTCCGCCGGCTGCTGAAGCTCAAGGACGACGCGCCGCTCGCCGTCACCGCCGAGCCGAAGATCGACGGCCTGTCCCTGTCGCTGCGCTACGAGAAGGGCGGGCTCGTTTACGCCGCGACGC
>CAXUCL010000018.1:0-1505 GCA_964249395.1 uncultured Rhizobiaceae bacterium | reverse complement strand
TCGACGGGCTGTCCTGCTCGCTCCGCTACGAGCAGGGGCGCTTGGCGCTCGCGCTCACGCGGGGGGACGGGGCGGTGGGCGAGAACGTCACGGCCAACGTGGCGAGCATCGGGGACGTGCCCCAGCGGTTGGGCGACGGCGCGCCCGACGTGTTCGAGGTGCGCGGCGAGGTCTACATGACCCACGCCGACTTCGCCGAGCTGAACGAGCGGCTGGCGCGCGGCGCCGATCCGGAAGCCGCCGAAGCGGCGGAGGACGCCGGGAAAGCCATCGGCGAGGCCGCAGTGCCGCGGAAGGTCCGCCAGTTCGCCAACCCGCGCAACGCGGCGGCCGGATCGCTGCGCCAGAAGGACCCGGCGGTGACGCGCTCGCGTCCGTTGCGCTTCTTCGCCTATGCCTGGGGCGAGGCGAGCGAAGTGCCGGGGCTCACGCAGACGGACGTCGTCGAGGCGATGGGCCGCTTCGGCTTTTCGACGAACCCGCTGATGCGCCGCTTCGAGGACGTCGCCGAGCTGTTGCGGCACTACCGGGCGATCGAAGCGGACCGTGCCAGGCTCGGCTACGACATCGACGGCGTCGTCTACAAGGTCAACGACCTCGGCCACCAGGCGCGGCTCGGTTTCGTGTCGCGCTTTCCGCGCTGGGCGGTGGCGCACAAGTTCTCGGCGCAGCAGGCGACGACGATCGTGCGCGAGATCGTCATCAACGTCGGGCGCACCGGCAAGCTGGCGCCGCTCGCCAAACTCGAACCGGTGACGGTCGGCGGCGTGGTCGTGTCCAACGTCACGCTGCACAACGAGGACTACATCGCCGGCATCGACGCCGACGGCGGCCCGATCCGCGGCGGCCGCGACATCCGCATCGGCGACACGATCGTCGTGCAGCGAGCCGGCGACGTCATCCCGCAGGTCGCGGACGTCGTGATCGAGAAGCGGCCGGCGGACACGGAGCCCTACCGCTTCCCAGAGCGGTGCCCCGCTTGCGGCTCCACCGCCGCGCGCGAGATGAACCCGCGCACCGGGCGACCGGACTCCAACCGCGTTTGCACCGCGAGCCTGACCTGTCCGGCGCAGGCGCGCGAGGGCCTGAAGCACTTCGTGTCGCGCAACGCCTTCGACATCGAGGGGCTTGGCGAGACGTTCGTCGAAACGCTGTTCGACGCTGGCCTCTTGCGCCAGCCGGCCGACATCTTCCGCCTGGAGTTCGAGCCGCTTCGCGCGGCGATCGAAGTGCGACGCCGCGAGATCGCCGAAGCGCGCCGTGTCGCCGAGGGCAAGGCGGAGCCGGCCAAACCCGCCAAGAAGGCGGAGACCACGAAGGCGGTCGAGAACCTGCTCGAAGGCATCAAGGCGCGCCGCGTCGTGCCGCTCGACCGCTTCGTCTTCGCGCTCGGCATCCCGGAGATCGGCGAGTCGAGCGCCAAGGCCTTGGCGCGACGCTTCGACGACGTCCCGGCGATGATCGCGGGCGTCGATGCCGCGACGAACGGGTTGGCGGGGGAGGGG
>CAXUCL010000017.1:29466-29734 GCA_964249395.1 uncultured Rhizobiaceae bacterium | reverse complement strand
CGGCACGCCCTGCACCGGGCGGCCGCCCGACAGCGTCGTCGCGACGCCGATGGCGATGTTGTAGCTGCCGAGCGTCGCGACGAACGGGCTGACGCCGAGCCCGGCGATCACCACGCCGTTGAAGATGCCGGCGGCCGCGCCGATCGCGAAGCCCGCCGCGAGGCCGGAGAAAAGCACGAGCGCGGCGCCCTGCCCGGCCGCCGCGGTCGCCCCCATGGCGCGCGCGGCGGCGCCCGCCCCCAAGGCCCCGGGCGGCCCGCGCGACAGG
>CAXUCL010000017.1:23216-29428 GCA_964249395.1 uncultured Rhizobiaceae bacterium | reverse complement strand
CCCGTCGACGGCCGCGAAGCCCAGAAACAGGACGACGAGGGCGAGCGGCAGCGCCGCCTGCCACAGCCGCTCGCGCGAGCGTGGCCGCTCCCGGCCGGCGCCGGCCGCCTCGCCCGCCTGCAAGGTCGAGGTCAGCTCAGACACGCCGGGTGGCCCTCCGCCAGCCGAGCTCTTCGATCGCCACCGCCGCCACCATGATCGCCCCGAGGAACACCGGCTGGAGGCGGGCGTCGACGTGGAGGAGGTTCAGCGCGTTGCCAAGGATGGTGAGGAACAGGGCGGCCAACGCCACCATCTCGACGCGCCCGACCCCGCCGCGCAGCGAAACGCCGCCGATCACCGCCGCGGCGATCGACTGCAGCATCATGCGGTCGCCGCCGAAGCTCGCCTGCCCCGAGCCGACGAGGCCGGTATAAAGGAGGCCGACCACCGCCGCGAGCGTGCCGGACAGGGCGTAGGTGCCGACGACGTGCCGCCGGATCGACACGCCCGACACGGTCGCCGCGTCGGCGTTGCCGCCGATCGCGTAGACGTAGCGGCCGAACAGCGTGCGCCGCTGCACGAACACCATCGCGGCGAGCAGCGCGAGCGCGGCGTAGACCGCGGTCGGCAGGCCGAGAACGAGGGCGCGGCCGAAGCCCTTCACGAAGCCGTCCGGCATGCCGTAGACGGGAATGCCGCTGGTGATCATCAAGGCGACGCCGGTGGCCGCCGACATGGTCCCGAGCGTCACCACGAAGCCCGAAACCCGCAGCTTGGCGACGCAGAAGCCGTTGAGGAGCCCGACAGCGAGGCCGGCGCCCAGCCCGGCGCAGACGCCGAGGCCGATGATCGCGGCGTCCGCGCCGGGCAAGGCCGCCGCGACGAAGCCCATCACCTTGGCCGCCACGACGCTCGACAGCGCCACCACCGCGCCGACCGACAGGTCGAAGCCGCCGGCGATGACCACCATCGCCTGACCCAGAGCGACGATGGTGAGGAGCGAGGTGTTGCGCAGGATGTTGAGGACGTTCATCGGCCCGTAGAACTGCGGCGAGGCCAGCGACATGCCGACCACCACGAGAACGAGCAGCACCGGCAGGAAGCCGAGGCGCAGGCCGAACCGCGGGAAGCCGGACGCGGCGGCGACGCCGGCGCTCACGCGGCCTCCTTCTCGAAGAACGAGGCGAGGACGTTGCCTTCGGTCTTCGTTTCGCCTTCGAGCTCGGCGGCGATCCGGCCGTGGTGCATGACGTAGAGCCGGTTCGACAGGGCCAGCACCTCGGGCAGTTCGGAGGACACGACCACCACGGCCGCGCCGGCCTCGACCAGGCTCTTCATGAACTCGTAGACCTCGACCTTGGCGCCGACGTCGATGCCGACGCTCGGCTCGTCGAACAGGAACACCGTCAGCTCGCGCGTCAGCGCCCGGCCGAGCATGACCTTCTGGCGGTTGCCGCCGGACAGGTTGCCGACCGCGCGCTCGATGTCGGGCGGGCGAAGCTTCAAGCGTTCCATGACCGGGCCGACGAAGCCGCGCTCGGCTCGCTGGCGAAGTACGCCGAGCCGGGAAAAGCGCGGCAGGTCGAGCGCGGTCATCGTGGCGTTCTCGCGGATCGGCCGCGACAGGGCGAGGCCTTCGGCGACGCGGTTCGCCGGGAAGTAGGCGACGCCGCGCCGGAGGCTTTCGCGCGGGGCGGGCCGCTCGTAGGGCGTCCCACCGAGCCGCACCCGGCCGCCCGCCACGGGCTCCAGGCCATAGACGGCGCGCACGAGCTCCGACTTGCCGCAGCCGACGAGACCGGCGATGCCGGTGATCTCGCCGCTTCGCGCATGGAAGTTCACCCCGGCGACCGCGCCGTCGGCGGTGGACAGGTTCTCGACGTCCACAGCGACGGCGGACGGCTCGTGGCGAACCGCCGGGAACAGGACGTCGATGCGCCGGCCGGTCATCAGCTCAACGAGCTCGCGGTCGGTGACGTTGGCCGCGTTGAGCGTCCGGATGTGGCGGCCGTCGCGCAGAACCGTAACGCGGTCGGCGAGCGCGCGGATCTCCCGCATGCGATGCGACACGTAGACGATGCCGACCCCTTGCGCCTTGAGGCGGGCGATCAGCTCGAACAGGCGCCCCGTTTCACGCTCGGTGAGCGAGGCGGTCGGCTCGTCGAGGATGAGGAGGCGCACCTTGCCGAGAAGCGCCTTGCTGATCTCGGCCATCTGCTGGTGGGCGCGCGACAGATCGTCCACCAGCGCGGCCGGGTCGAGGTCGAAGCCGAGCTCGCCGATCAGCGTCTTGGCGCGCCGGCGCATCTCGCCCGCCCGCAGGATGCCGCCCGCCGCGATCTCGCGGCCGAGAAACAGGTTCTCCTCGACGGTGAGGCTCGGCACCAGCGAGAACTCCTGGAACACCGGACTGATGCCCAGCGCCCGGGCCCGCTGCGGCGTCAGGTGCCGGACCTCCTCGCCGCCGAATTGGAACGTGCCGCCGTCCGGTGGGAACGTGCCGGCCACGACGTTGATCAGGGTCGACTTGCCCGCGCCGTTCTCGCCGAACAGGACGTGCAGCTCGCCGGCCCGGACGTCGAGGTCGACGCCGTCGAGCGCGAGCACGCCGGTGAACCGCTTCGAAACGCCCGACAAGCGGAGCAAGGGCTCCGCCGGCAGCTCGGGCTGCGAACGGTTCGCGTCCGGCAACGTCATCGCGTGGATCGCCTTCCTGGCCCGCGCGGATCGGCCGGCTCCGAACCGGCCGATCCGTCGATTAGCACCGTTACTTCGCCTTCACCGAATAAACCGGCGTCCAGTCGGCGGGGGCGAGCACCAGCGCCATGTTGAGCGTCGGCGCCGTGGTCTTGTCGATCACCGTCGCTTCGGGCTGGACGAACGACATCACAGGCTTCTTCTCGATCAGGCGGACCGCCTGGTCGATCGCGATCGCCCCCTCGCCCACCGGGTACTGGGTGGCGAAGGCCAGGATGTCGCCGCGGTTCAAGGCGTCGAGCATCGCTTGGTTCTCGTAGGACGAGATGATCTTGATGTCGGTGCGTCCGGCCTCGGCGACCGCGCCCATGGCCGCCTCGGCGGTGGGCGCCGTGCCCCAGATCACGTTCATGTCCGGATGGGCCTGCAGCGCGTCCTGGATGAGCTGGAGCTGCACGGCGACGCCGGAATCGCCGAACTTCTCGTCGAGGATCTTCACGTCGGCGTTCTTGGCGACCGTTTCCTTGAAGCCTTCGTTGAAGAGTTCCGCCCAGCCCGAGCCCGCCGGTCCGGGAAAGGTCACGACGTTGGCCGCCTCGCCGGGCGTCAACTGCTTCAACAGGCCTTCGGCGGTGACCGCGCCCATCGCCTTGAAGTCCACGGCGTTGGCGGCCGGCGTCGAATTGGCCGGGATCGGGTTAGTGACGCCGACCACGGGAACGCCCTTGGTCTTGGCTTCCGCGAACTTCTGCGCGAGGCCGGCGCCGGAGATCGCGCCCACGACGATCGCGTCGACGCCGCTCGCCATGCAGTCGTCGAACTGCGACAACTGCTTGGGCAGGTTCTCGTAGCCGCCCGCCTCGTAGAGCGTCATGTTGACGTTGGCCGCCTCCGCCTGATGCACGATGCCGTAGGCGACGGCGACCCAGAAGCTGTCCTTCATGTGCGGGAACAGCACGCAGATGTCGTGCGGCGACGTCGCCTTGCCGATCGGCTCGTAGTCGGCGGGCTTGGGCGTGCCGGACGAGGCGTCGAGCACCTTCATCGGCAGGAGCGGCGGCGCCTGCTGCGCGAAGGCCGGCGCATCGGCGGCGAGGCCGAACGCGAGACATGTCGCGGCGGCGAGACCGCGGTGGAGGCTTTGACGAACGGGCATGGGTTCCATCCTGTTGGCTTGAAGGAACGGACGGGCTCCGGCGAACGGCTCCCGGCCGGATGCACTGCGCTGCGTGAAAGCTTTCAAGGTGCGCTCCACGCGGCCACGGAGCGGCGCTCGAAGGTTTCGCGGAACTGGCGCGTGGTTTCGGGCAGGAGCGCGCCGCTTTCCCAGTCCAGGATCACCGCGTGGCGGCGGATCGCGTCGAGCACGTCGATCTCGCCGTTCCGGTAGTGTTCCGCGACGGCTTCCGGATCGAGCCGCGCCCAGCCGGCGCGGTTCTCGCGGATCGAGCGGCGCAGCGCCTCCGTTTCCGCCGCGTCCACCGCGTAGTCGCAGAGTTCCGCGTCGATCGTTCGCACCGAAACGCCGTAGTCCTTGGCCGCGCGCTCGACGGAGACGTAGTCGTCCTTGACGTCCTCCAGCACCAGGGCCGGGTCGCGCTCCAGCGGGTCGCCGAAGCCGCCGCCGCCGGCGGTCGGGCGCGAGAACACGTCGCCCTCGCCGATGGAAACGTCCGAGAAGATCGCGCCGAGGCGCTCGGAGCGGTTCGAGCCGGCGCGCGTCAGCGTCAGCCCGTGCGGGCTCGACGGCAAACCGCCCTCGATGCCCCACACCACGGCGCGCTCGCGGTCGCAGATGTAGGAGATCACGGTGTCGGCGGCGGCGAGCATGCGCGAAGTCTTGACCACGCCGAGCCCGCCGCGCCACCGGCCGGGGCCGGCCGAATCGCGCAGGATCTCGCATTCGGTCGTGATGATCGGGTTGGCGCGCTCCTGGGCCTCGACGGGCTGCGCCATCATGCCGGTGCCGAAGCAGGCGGTGGTGACGTTGGCGCCGTCCTTGCCGTTGCGCCCGCCCCAGCCGCCGGGCAGCCAGTCGTAGAACATGAAGATCGGCTTGTCGGGGATCCGCGCGTCGCGCCCGCCGGTGAGCAGGTATTCGAGGTTGAAGGCGCAGGCCAGCGCCCGCTCCGGCATCAGCTTCGACCACATCTCGTAGATCGAGTTCATGATCTTCTCGAACGGCATCAGGAAGCCCGTCACCGCCACCGGCCAGCGGGCGTCGACGATCGACCCCTCCGGCACGACGAGCTCGAACGCCCGGTAGAAGCCGGAGTTGAGCGGCAGATCGGGGAAGAAGGTCTTCATGCCGGCCGCGACCGCCGAGAAGGTCGCGCCGAAGGCGGAGTTGTAGATGGAGGCGATGGTCGGGTGGCTACCGGTGAAGTCGTAGATCGCCTTGTCGCCGCGGATGGTCATCTTGATGCGGATCGGGATCATTCCCTCGCCGCCGGCCGGATCGCGGTCGATGAAGTCCACGGTCTCCCACGTGCCGTCCGGCAACGCGGCGATGCGCTGGCGCACGGCGCGCTCGACGTAGTCCTGCACCGCGGCGAGGCCGGTCTTCACCGTGTCGCGGCCGTACTTGTCGACGAGGCGCAGGATCTCGCGGCCGCAAACGGCGGTGGCCTCGGCCTGCGCCTGCATGTCGCCGATGATGGAGGCCGGGTCGCGGGTGTTCGCCGCGATCATGTCGGCGACGTCGCGGCGCATGCGGTTGTTGTCGAACAGCCGCACCGGCGTGATGCGCAGGCCCTCGCGGAACATGTCGCGCGCCGTCACGTCGAAGGAGCCCGGCACCGAGCCGCCCATGTCCGACCAGTGGCCGTTGGACTGGGCGAAGGCGATGATCTCGCCGCCCGAGAAGATCGGCCGGACGAGGCGCACGTCCGAGAAGTGCGTGCCGCCGGCATAGGGGTCGTTGATGGCGAAGACGTCGCCGTCATGCATGTCGTCCTTGAAGACGCGCATCACGTCCTTGCAGGTGAAGTGCAGCGTGCCGACGTGGACCGCGATGTCCTGGTTGCCCTGCGCGGCGCACTCGCCGTCGGCATCGTGGAGGGCGCTGGAGAAGTCGTGGTTGTAGATCACGAACGAGTAGCAGGTCCGCAGCACCTGCTCGCCCATCTGGTCGACGCTGGCGATGAAGGAGTTCTTCAGGACCTCGAAGGTCACCGGGTCGAGGGTGTGATCGGCGGCCACGGGCGTCACCCCTTCACGCTGATGAGGATGTTGAGGTAGCGGTCGACTTCGGCCGCCGCGCCGGGCGGCACGACGGTGGTGGAATCGACCTGCTCGACGATCGCCGGCCCGGCGAAGCGGAAGCCGCAGGGCAGGTCGTCGCGCCGGAACACCGGCGTGTCGTGGCTCTCGTTCTCGAAACAGACGGCGCGGCGGGCGCCCCGCGGGCGGTGCTGAGCGTCTCGCCGACGAACGACTCGAACTTCGCCGTCGCCGGCGTGCGGAAGGGGGTCGCGGCGGCGCGGCCGGTGTACGCGCTGCTCGGCGCGGCCGACGCGCTGCGGGTCGAGCAC
>CAXUCL010000017.1:22019-23206 GCA_964249395.1 uncultured Rhizobiaceae bacterium | reverse complement strand
CCCGCCGGCCGGGGGGGCGCGCCGACCCCCGGGGGGGGCGGGGCGCGCGTCCCCCACCCCGCGGGGGGGGCGCCCGACCGGCTGCGGCTCGGCGCCGGTCGGCTCGTGCGCGGCGAGCTGGGCCTTTGCTACGACGCCGATCGCCTTCAGGTTCACCCGGAAGAAGCTCACCGGCGCGTCGTCGCGGCGGAAGTTGTATTCGCGCTGGTGCTCGCGGTGGAAGTCGGCGACGAGCGCCTCGATCGAGCGGATCGGGCTCGGGGCCGACACGGCGAGCGAGCGCCATTGCCCGCGGTACATCATGTCGATCGAGCGCTGGAGCACGACGTCCTCTGGCGCGACGCCCTCGTGACGCAAGCGCTCCAGCGCCTCCGTCTCGATGCGGGCGAACTGCGCCTCGATCGCCGCCGGGTCGGCCGCGCCCGACTCCACCATGCAGTTCTCGGAGAAGTCGTGCTGCATGTCGACGAGGAGGCAGCCGAGCGCGGAGGTGACGCCGGGGTTGGGCGGCACGATCACGGTGGGGATCGCCAGCTCCCGGGCCACCGCCACGCCGTGCAGCGCGCCGGCCCCGCCGAAGGCGACCAGCGCGAAGTCGCGCGGGTCGTAGCCGCGGCTGATCGAGATGAGGCGCACCGCGTCGGACATGTTGGCGTTGGCGACGCGCAGAATCGCGTCGGCCGCCTCTTCGGCGGACAGGCCAAAGGACTTGGCCACCCCCTCCTCGACGGCGGTCCGGGCGAGGCCCGCGTCGAGCATGACCTTGCCGCCGGCCAGGCTCGTGCCGAGCCGGCCGAGCGTGACGTTGGCGTCCGTGTTCGTGGGCTGCGCGTTGCCGTTGCCGTAGCAGGCCGGGCCGGGCCGGGCGCCCGCCGACTGCGGCCCGTTGCGCAACGAGCCCGCCTCGTCGGTCCAGGCGAGCGAGCCGCCGCCCGCGCCGATCGTCAAGACCTCGATGGAGGAGAACCGGATCGGGTAGCCGAACTCGATGTACCAGTCCTTGGTGACGCGCGACTGCCCCTTGTAGGCGAGCGAGACGTCGGTGGACGTGCCGCCCATGTCGAGGCCGATCGAGTTCGGGAAACCGCACAGCGAGGCGATGTGGCGCGAGGCGATGGCGCCGGCGGCGATGCCGGAGCCGGCGAGGCGCGCCGCGAAGTCCTTGACGCTCGCCGGCGTCATCACGC
>CAXUCL010000017.1:0-22009 GCA_964249395.1 uncultured Rhizobiaceae bacterium | reverse complement strand
GTGTGGAGCAGCAGGAGGTCGCGCGTGTAGCCCTCGTGCGCCAGCCGGTCGCCGAGCCGGCTCGTGTAGCTGACGACGACCGGGCTCAGCGTCGCGTTGACGACCGTGGTGGAGAAGCGCTCGTGCTCGAAGATCTCGGGCAGCACCTGCGACGAGATCGACACCGGCACGTCCGGCATCGCCTCCACCAGGATGTCGCGCATCCGTCGCTCGTTCTCGCCGTTGAGGTAGCTGTTCATGAAGCAGACGGCGATCGCCGCGACGCCGCGGCGCTTCAGGACGCGCGCCACCTCGCGCGCGGCCGCCTCGTCGAGCGGCTCGACCACGGCGCCCGCGGCGTCGACGCGCTCGGGCACCGTCAAACGGTCGCGGCGCGGCACGTAAGGCTTCACCACGTCCTTGTAGACGTCCCAGAGGTCCTCCTTGTTGGCGCGGCGGATCTCGATGACGTCCCGGAAGCCCTGCGTCGAGACGATCGCCGTGCGCGGCAGGCGGCGGGTGATCAGCGCGTTCGTGGCGACCGTCGTGCCGTGCGAGAACAGGGCGACGCGCGACAGGTCGATGCCGGCCTTCTCGACGCCGCCCATGATCCCGTCGATCGGGTCGGGCGTCGACGACGTCTTCTCGATGCGGATGAGGCCGGTATCCTCGTCCATGATGCAGATGTCGGTGAAGGTGCCGCCGACGTCCACGGCCACGCGAAGGGTCTGCGAATCTGCGTCCATGCCCAAGCGCCGCTCACCCGTTCCGCCGCGGCCCCGCCGACAAGCGACGGGGCGTCGTTCGGCTCCGTCGGACCGACGGCGCCGGATTGGGATTAAAGGCGGTTTCGCGTCAGCCCTCTTGTCGCGCAGCGCACGAAACCTTGCGCGCGGAAGCGCAAACCGCACAAATGATGAGCGGCCGTGCTTCATGCTGCATTTGCGTTCAGCCCGATTGCGCCGCGGTCTTCCGGGCGACGCTCAGTCGGTCGCGGCCGCCGCCTTGCGGGTTTCGCTCGGCGTGCGGCCGAAGCGGGCGCGATAAGCGCGGCTGAACTGCGCCTGGTCGTTGAAGCCCCATTCGTAGGCGACGGCGGAGATCGTCTTGTTGCAGGCCGGGTTGCGGAGCGCCGCGTCGCACATCAGGAGGCGCTGGTCGCGAACGAAGCCGCACACCGTGGCGGCCTGGTCCTCGAAGAGCTGGTGGAGGTAGCGCAGCGAGATCCCGCAGCCCGCCGCGACCGCGGCCGGGGCGAGGTGCGGATCGTGCAGCCGCTCCCGGATGAAGTGTTCCGCGCGGTTGAGGTGGGCGTTGCGCACCGAGGACGAGGCGGGCGACAGAACCTGGTCGTCGGCCTCGACCGCCATGGCCAGGAGGTCGACGAGCTGTCCGCCGAGCAGCGCGCGCGCCGGATCGTTCATCTCGTCGAGCCGCGCCGCGGTCATTCGCAGCATGTCGACGAACAACGCCCCGACGCTGCGCGTCGCGTCGAACTGCAGCGTCGCCAGCCGCTCCGGCCGGCCGATGCGGGCGCGCAGGACCGTGCTCGGGATCTTGAGCACCCACAGGGCGGCCGGGTCGCGGTAGCTGAACTCGTACGGCAGGTGGCTGCGCTCCACCAGAAAGGCGCCCGGCCGGCAGCGAACGTCCTTGCCGTCCTGCTCGAAGCGGATCTCGCCCGCTTCCGGGACCGTGATGAGGAAGCTTTCCTCCTTCTCGTTCAGGAGGTGGCGCTCGTGGCGACGGTAAAGCAGGCCGTCGGAGCGGTTGCGGGACATCGACACGGTGCCGAGCGACCACGCTTCCAGCGCTCCCGAAAAGTCGGCTCCCCCCGGAAACCGGAGGTCCAGCGGGAAGTAGGTTTCCGAAACGATCCGCTGCCACGCCGTCTTGCGGGCGATCGGCTCGGCCTGGTCAGTCGAGTACAGGGCTCGCACGCGCACCTCCATGCCGGCTCCGCGGCCCCCGCCGCCGCGCCGGCCGGGGGGCTCCCGGGCGGGACCGGGCGCGGCGAGCGCACCCGGCTCGACGGGCCGCGCGACGCTGATCGGAGCTCGTCCGGCCGCCGTTCGCCCGGCCGCATCCGAAACGTCGCAACTCGCGTCGCGTCCGGTCAAATCAAATAAACGGCGGGACGATATCTCCGAATCCGATGCCCGGTCCGGCGTCGGGCGGAACGAGGGTCGCGTCGGCGGGCGGCGTCGCTCCGCCGTTCGCGACGGCTTGCGCTTTCGGGAAGCTTCCCGCCAGATGCGGCTCGCGTCGTCGGGGTGCGAACGGAGATCCCATGGCCTTCGCATGCAGCGTTCCGGCGGTGCCGACCGTGCTCGCCGACGACGAGCGGGTCCGGATCACCCGCTGGCGGTTCGAGCCCGGCGCGACCACGGGCTGGCACGAGCACGCGATGGACTACGCCATCGTCTTCGTGACGGACGGCGCGATGGCGATCGACACGGACGGAACCGTGACCGAGATCGCCATGAAAGCGGGTGAAAGCTATTCACGCCCCGCCGGGGTCCGGCACGACGTCAGGAACAACGGCGCAACCGACATGTGCTTCGTCGAGATCGAACTCAAGCACCGAGCTCCGACGCGCTGAGAGGGCGTCGCGGGAGTTCGTCGCGGGCGCGACCCCGAGGTCGCCGGCGCGTGGGTCGGACACGGCTGGTCGCCGTGCCGATCCGGATGTCCGGATCAGCCGACTTCGGCTCGCCTCGTCGTGCGTGGAGTGCGGGACCAGGGCACCCGCGCCTGCGCGAGACCCGCTATCCGGTGCTGCCCGCCGGAACGCTCGCCGAGGTTTCGAGCTCAAGCCGTGGCTTCATGCCGGCACCGAGCTGAGCGACAACCACCTGACCGCCATCTGACCGGATCGAAGTCTCAAGCGAAGGCGTGGCGCAGTCCGATGTCTACCAGTCGATGGCGGAGGGTCTGCTGCCCCGGCGCCGAAGCCGAGGCTGTGCCCCGCAGCACACCAGCCTGCGGTCGCCGGCTCCATTGGAAGGTGTCGGGCGGTCGGCGCCTGCCGCTCGCCCATGGATCGATCGGTCTTGCGCGCGTTGTCGCGGTTGCGCTCGGACGATTGCCTGAACGGCATCGGCACGGACACGCCGAGCGTGGCCTGAGGATCAAGCGTCCGTCCGCTCGCCGGACGCACCACTCGTCCCGCCGCCCTCCCGCGCCGCCCGCGCCGCCAAAAGGTCCGTCGCGGTCCATCGGACCTCCGCCGTCCGGGCGGGCGGCGCGAACGAGGGTGGTCGATCCACAAGGTCGCGGGACATGGCCGGCGACTTTCCCGGTCCGGCAGATCGGTCCAAACCCCGCAGGATCGACTGCAGCTCCGGGCCGAGCGGCGCCGCCTCCTCGAACCAGTGAACGGCGAGCGCCCCGCACTCGATCGGCGAAGGCTTTGCGGAATTATCGGTCGCGATGAGCCGTCCGGTCGTCGGCGACGCGACCTTCGTATCCTCGGCCACGAGAGCCGCCATCAGTGCAAGTTCGGTCGGCGTTCGCGCGAGCGACGGCGCCGCGGGGCGCTCCGGTTGGAGGCAACCGTGGCGCGGCCGTCGAGCGATGCCCCTTCTACCATGCCGTGGAGCGCCAGCGCGACTGGCTGGATCAAGTGGACGACGGCTCGCGTCGCGTTCGCCCCCAGTCGATCGACAACCGGCCAGGATGCATCCTTGCGGCCGCCAATGGGAGGTCGTCGTCCTCGTTGAGCCGAGCCTCGGGCGGCGAGACCGCGTTCGGATCGACCTTCCAGCGAGCATGTCGCCCGGCGGACTCTCGTGGTTGCAAAGCCAGCGCCTCGCGACGCTCGTCCTTCATCAGCCGGCGTCCGATGGTCCGGCTGGCGTTTCCGATCGCCGGCGCGGCAGTTTCGGCGCGCTTTTCGGCCGATAGGGCGAGCAGCACGATCAGTTCACGCTCGGCCGCTTCCCGACACTCTCTTTGATTGATCCGCTGCGTTTTCGAAAACACCTTGCAATTGCAACACCGGGGTCGGGCGATCGTGAAGCGGGCGGTCGTCGCATCGTCGCGAGACGATGAGCGGCGTCCGGACATCGCCCGGACGCCTTCGCTCAGCGGGCGAGAAGCTGGTCGCGGCTCAGCCGGAACGCCGCGGCGCGACGGTGCCCTTCCATGCCTTCGGTGTTGCTTTGTCGCGCGGCCGGCGGTGCCACCGCGGCGACGCCGCGCTCGTCGAGGCTCTGGTGCGTGCAGATCTTCACGTACGAGCCGACCCACAGGCCGCCGGTGTAGCGGCCGGCCGCCATGGTCGGAAGCGTGTGGTTCGTCCCGCAGCACTTGTCGGAGTAAACGACGCTGGCCAGCGGTCCGATGAACAGCGAGCCGTAGTTGCGCAGCTTGGCGGCCGTCGCCTCCGGGTCTGCCGTATGCACCTGCAGGTGCTCGGCGGCGATGAAGTCCGAATAGGCGATCATCGACGCCTCGTCGTCGCAGACGACGATCTCGCCGAAGTCGCGCCACGCCACCCCGGCGACGTTCGCGGTCGACAGGTCCGCGAGTTGCCGCTCCACCTGTTCGATCGTCGCGGCGGCGAGCGCCCGGTCCGTGGTGATGAGGCCGACGCGGGTGTGGACGTCGTGCTCGGCCTGCGCCAGGAGGTCGGTCGCGATCATCTCCGGGTCGCCGGTGCCGTCGGCGACCACGAAGATCTCGCTCGGGCCGGCGAGCTGGTCGATGCCGACCGGCCCGAACACCTGGCGCTTCGCCTCGTTGACGAACGCGTTGCCGGGGCCGACGATCTTGTCGACCGCCGGGATGCTTTCGGTGCCGAAGGCCATGGCGGCGATGGCCTGGGCGCCGCCGACGCGGAAGACGCGGTCCGCGCCCGACAGGTGGCAACCCGCCACCATCGCCGGGTGCGCGGTCGGCGGCAGGCAGGCGATCACCTCGTCGCAGCCCGCGACCTTGGCCGGAACGATCGTCATGACGGGAGCCGACAGGATCGGGTAGCGGCCGCCCGGCACGTAGGCACCGATCGTCCGGATTGGGATCACGCGATGGCCGAGCCGCAGGCCGGGAAGCGCCTCGAACTCGAGGGGCCGGATCGTTTCGAGCTGGGCCTGCGCGAACGCGCGGACCCGCTCGATGGCGAACTCGGTGTCCTCCCGGGTCTGCGGATCGAGCGCCTCGACGGCGCGCTCGCGCTCGGCGGGCGTCACCTCGAACCGGTCGAGATCGGACCGGTCGAACTTGATCGAATAGTCCCGGACCGCCGCGTCTCCCCGCTCGCGCACGTCGGCGAGGACGGCCTTCACGGTCGCCTCGACCGCGGCCGTGCCCGAGGCGGTGTCGCGCTTCGGCTCCTTCAGGTGTTGGATCCTGCCCTTGAAGCCGGGTGCCGGGGTCATGCGCTGCGTCTCGCGTCACGTTGCGGGTGAGGTGCGGACCAACCATCCCCGGTCGCCGGACTCGGAACAACGCCGCGAACCCTCACCGTTCACTATTCTCGCCGGCGCTTTCCCGTTATCGTGGCGCGATCGCGCGGCCGCGACCGAGGCGGCAGACGGCCCCGCACACCGCCAGCGCGCCGGAACAAGACGGGAGGTCCGATGGCGAAGGTCGGCGCCAAACTGCGGGAGCTGCGGCGGCGGCGGGATCTCAGCGGTCGCGAGCTCGCGGCGCGGTCCGGCATCTCGCACTCCGCCATCTCGTTGATCGAGCGCGACCGGATGAGCCCGTCGGTCGATACGCTCGGCGCCATCCTCGACGCGCTCGGAACCACTCTGACGGGCTTCTTTTCCGACCTGCAGGCGAGCGGTCCCTACACGCCGTTCTACCGCGCGGCCGAGCTCGTCGAGATCGGCAAGGTCGACGCGATCTCGTATCGCATGATCGGCATGAACCACCCGAACCGCCAGCTCCTGATGCTGCAGGAAACCTACGCGGTCGGCGCCGACACCGGCGAAGCCTTCTCGCACGCCGCGCAGGAAGCGGGCATGGTGACCGCGGGCGCGGTCGAGCTGACGGTCGCCGAACAAACGCGAGTGCTGCGGGCGGGTGACGCCTACTACTTCGACAGCCGCCTGCCGCACCGGTTCCGCAACGCCTCGGAAGGATGCAGTCAGATCCTCAGCGCCATAACCCCGCCGACCTATTGACGGTGGACGGCGGCAACAATTATCACCAGGGCGGGTCGAGCGGCTTCGCGGACTTGTAAAATGTGCTGTCCTCTCCCCGGCTCACGTTCGGCAAGGGAGACGGCATGCGCGCATCCTCACGATACCTTTCGCTCGGCACGGCGGTCGCCGCCGTTCTCGCCTTCGCCGTCGGCGCCGCCGCGGCGCGCGACCTGACGGTCGTGTCCTGGGGCGGCAACTACCAGGACGCCCAGCGCAAAATCTTCTTCGAGCCGTTCGCTTCGCAGAGCGGCAGGAAGGTCCTGGACGAAAGCTGGGACGGCGGCATCGGCGTCCTTCAAGCGAAGATCAAGGCCGGCAACCCGAACTGGGACGTCGTCCAGGTGGAGTCCGAGGAACTGGCGCTCGGCTGCGCGGACGGCCTCTACGAGAAGCTCGACTGGGCCAAGCTCGGCGGCGAGGACGCCTACATCCCGTCCGCGGTCGGCGAGTGCGGCGTCGGCGCGATCGTCTGGACGACCGGCCTCGGCTACGATGCCGACAAGCTGACGACCGCGCCGGCCTCCTGGGCGGACTTCTGGGACACCGAGAAGTTTCCCGGCAAGCGCGGCCTGCGTCGCGGCCCGAAATACGCCCTCGAGTTCGCGCTGATGGCGGACGGCGTGAAGCCGGAAGAGGTCTACGACGTGCTCGGCACGCCGGAAGGCGTCGATCGCGCCTTTCGGAAACTCGACGAGCTGAAGCCGAGCATCGTCTGGTGGGAGTCGGGCGCGCAGCCGCTGTCGCTCCTGTCGTCCGGCGAGGTCGTCATGACCTCCGCCTACAACGGGCGCATCAGCGGCCTCAACCGCACGGAAAAGAAGAACTTCAAGGTCGTCTGGCCGGGCAGCATCTACGCCGTCGACAGCTGGGTCGTCCTGAAGGACGCCGAGAACAAGGACGCGGGGATGGACTTCATCGCCTTCGCGAGCAAGGCGGAGAACCAGGCCAAGCTGCCGGAGTTCATCGCCTACGGCCTGCCCAACAAGGCCGCAGGCGCGATGGTGCCGGCGGACTACGCCAAGGACCTGCCGACCGACCCGGCCAATTCGGCCGGCTCCATCCCCATCGGCGTCGACTTCTGGGTCGACAACTCCGAGGAGCTGACCGCGCGCTTCAACGCCTGGCTCGCGCAGTAGAACGGCTGCCGGTCCGCCGACCGCGGCCCGATCGCGGGGCCCGTGCCCTTCGAGCGAGGCACGGGCCGGGAACCGACGTCCCTCCAGGATCGGCACGGCATGGCTGAACCGTTCATCCGCTTCGAACGCGTGACGAAGGCGTTCGGCAGCCTCGTCGTCGTGGATGACCTCGACCTCGCGGTGGACCGCGGCGAGTTCGTCAGCCTTCTCGGCCCGTCCGGGTCCGGCAAGACGACGATCCTCATGATGCTCGCCGGTTTCGAGGAGCCGTCGGCCGGAGCGATCCGCGTCGACGGCCGGCGGGTCGATCGCCTGCCGCCCCACAAGCGGAACATGGGCGTGGTGTTCCAAAGCTACGCGCTGTTCCCTCACCGCACGGTCGCGGAGAACGTGGCCTTCCCGCTGCGCATGCGGGGCATGGCAAAGGCGCAGATCACCGAGCGCGTCGCGCGCGCCTTGGACATGGTCCAGCTCGGCGCGTTCGCCGCACGGCGGCCCTCGCAGCTGTCCGGCGGCCAGCAACAGCGCGTCGCCCTGGCGCGGGCGCTGGTGTTCGAGCCGGCGGTGGTGCTCATGGACGAGCCGCTTGGCGCCCTCGACAAGCAGTTGCGGGAGCGGATGCAGCTCGACATCCGCGACATCCATCGCCGACTGGAACTGACGATCGTCTTCGTCACGCACGATCAAGGCGAGGCGCTGACGATGTCCGACCGCATCGCGGTCTTCAACAACGGCAGGATCGAGCAGATCGCGGGTCCGCGCGAGATCTACGACCATCCCCGAACGCGCTTCGTGGCGGAGTTCGTCGGCGAAACGAACCTCATCGAGGGCACGGCGGAGCGATCCGAGGGCGGCACGGCGCTGATCCGCGTCGGCGGCGGCGCGTCGGTCGAAGCGGTGACGAACCGTCCGCTCGCGGCCGGCGAGCCCGTGACGCTCTCGATTCGGCCCGAACGTCTGCGTCTCGCGGCAGCCGCCGGCGGCGGCGAGGCGAACGCCATGCCGGCGAGGATCGTCGACAGCGTCTACCACGGCGACCATATCCGCAACCAGATCGCCGCCGCGGCCGGAACGCTGGTCGCCCGGTCCGGTCGCGGCACCGCGGAATGGACCCGAAACGCGGCCGTGTTCGCCAGTTTCGCGCCTTCGGACTGCTGGGTGCTGCCGAAATGACCGATCGCGGCCTCCGGCGGAGCCTCGTAGCCTTCTCGCTCGTCCTGCCGCTTCTGCTCTTCCTGGCCCTGTTCTTTCTTTGGCCTCTGGCGACGATGTCGTCCGAGGCGATACCCGTGTCCGTGGTGACGCGAACGCTGCCGAAGACCGCAAACGCGGCAAGCGGCTGGAACAGGACGTCGCCGCCCTCCGAAACGATGCGGCAGGCCCTCGTCGACGACCTCCGCGCCGTTTCCGACGACCAGGCGCTGTCGAGCCTGGTTCAAACGCTGAACAGCGCCAAGAGCGGTTACCGCACCCTGATGGCCAAGACGATGCTGGCCGTGCGCGACAACGGCCCCGTCGACCTCGCATCCGTCGACAGAAGGTGGGGCGACCCCGCGTTCTGGGCGCCGATCGCGGCCGCCGCGGCCTCGTCGCACGCCGACGCGAACCTTCTCGCGGCGCTCGACCTGCGACGCGGCGAGGACGGCGGCATCGGCTCGATGCCGGCCGGTTCCTCGGCGAACCGCCAGATCCTCGTGCGCACCTTCGTCATCTCCGGCGTCGTGACGCTCAGCTGCATCCTCATCGGCCTGCCCTACGCGATGCTGATGGCCTCGACCGACGGCTGGCGCCGGCAGGCGCTCCTCGCAGCCGTCCTGCTGCCGCTGTGGACCTCCCTCCTCGTGCGCACGGCCGCCTGGTTCATCCTGCTGCAGGACAACGGACCGGTGAACGACGTCCTGCGCGCCGTCGGGATCGGCCCGCTGCCGCTGATCTTCAACCGGACGGGCGTCGTGGTCGCGATGACGCACGTCCTCCTGCCGTTCATGGTGCTGCCGATCTACAGCGTGCTGCTCGGCATCCCGCGCAACCTGATGCAGGCGGCCGGCTCCATGGGCGCCCACCCGGTCCGGGCCTTTCTCGAGGTGCTGCTGCCGCTTTGCGCGCGCGGCATCGTCGCCGGCGCGCTGCTCGTCTTCATGGCCGCGATCGGCTACTACATCACGCCGGCGCTGATCGGCGGCCCGCAGGACCAGATGATCTCCTCGGTCATCGCCTTCTACGCCCTGCAGACCGCGAACTGGGGCATGGCGAGCGCGCTGGGCCTCGTTCTCCTCGCGGTCATCGTCGTCCTCTACGCCGTGTATCACCGCCTGTCCGTCGACGAGACGGCGAGGGCGTGACGATGCTGAAGCTTTCGCGCGTCGCGTTCGGCTGGCTGGCGGCGCTGTTCCTGCTCGCGCCGCTCGTCGCGATCCTGCCGCTGGCCTTCACGTCCAGCGCCTTCCTCGACTACCCGATCCCGTCGTTTTCCGCGCGGTGGCTGACGGAACTGTTCACCGCGGAGGTCTGGCGGCGCTCCATCGTCAACAGCCTCCTCATCGGTTGCGGGACGACGATCCTCGCGACGGTGCTGGGCACGCTCGGCGCGCTCGGGCTGCGGGACCGGGCCGTGCCCTTCTCCGGGGTGATCCGCATCGTCTACCTCCTGCCGATGGTGGTGCCGGCCGTCGTCATGGGCGTCGGCATGCAGGTGCTCTTCGTCCGCTTGGGGCTGGCCAACAGCTATGGCGGCGTCATCGTCGCCCATACGGTGGTCGCGGTGCCCTTCGTCGTCGTCAACGTGTCGGCGGCCCTCGCCGGCATCGACCGCCGCGTGGAGCGGGCGGCGGCGAGTCTGGGCGCCTCGCCGGCGACGGTGCTGCGCGCCGTGACGCTGCCGCTGGCGCTGCCGGGCATCCTTTCGGGCGCGGTGTTCGCGTTCGCGACCTCGCTCGACGAGGTGGTGCTGACCCTCTTCGTCGCGGGTCCGAACCAGCGGACCCTGGCGCGCCAGATGTTCTCGACCATCCGCGAGAACATCAGCCCCGCCATCGCGGCGGCCGCCTTCCTGTTCATCGCGGGAACGGTGCTGCTCGCGGCGCTGGCCGTCGTCCTGCGGCGCGGCTCGAAGTCGCGGCCCGGCCTTTGACGCGTTTTCCGATCGGTTCGCATCGCGCCGGCAACGAGCGAAGTCGCTGGCGCATTCGGCGGGCGGGCGACGGCCGAGAACGCCGCCGATGGCGTTCCAGTGGCCGAGGGCCGTGCGGACGGGATCGGAAGGCGTCCTGGCTGTCTTCCCGAACGTCGAAGCGCGACCCATACGGGACCGAGGTCGACCGCGGTCGGCGTTGTTCGCGCTCGGATCAATGGTCTTCGCCACGCGGCAATCGCAACCGCTTGCCGAGCGGTTGGCTCACACCGGCTGCGAGCTCGCCAGCCAACCTGCGGGCCTTCACCGCCGCGCCGAGGGCGCCGAACTCCTGAGACGGTCGGCCGGCGCACGGGGCTTGGCGCGGTGGCGACGACCTGTCCGACGTGCTAGGACGCCCTGATCCGAACCGGCCGCTAGCCTGCCGCCCGGTGGACGTCGGCGGCGCGTCGCCCGAGCCGCACGCCCCCGAACGCAAGCGACGGCGCGGGCTGTTCGGCGCCGCGAATCGTCGCCGGGCGCCCGCTACCGGCCTGCCGAAGCCCCGAACGCGAGCGAGTCCCTTCGATGACCTCCGGCTATTTCCGCCTCGCGCTGGTGCTCGGCCTCGTGTCCGCCATCGGTCCCTTCGCGGTCGACATGTACCTGCCCGCCCTGCCTTCGATCGGCGCCGACCTGTCAGCCGGAACGAACGCGGTGCAGTGGAGCCTGCTCGCCTTCTTCGTCTCGATGGCGCTCGGCCAGTTGCTCGTCGGGCCGCTCGCGGACATCCTGGGCCGCAAGGTGCCGCTCTACGGCGGCCTGGCCCTGTTCGGCGCCGGCAGCGTCGGCGCGGCGCTGTCGCCCGACGTCGGCTGGCTGATCGTCTTCCGGTTCGTGCAGGGGCTCGGCGCCAGCCCGGGCATCGTCGTGCCGCGCGCCATCGTGCGCGACCTCTACACCGGGGTCGAGGCGGCGCGGCTGATGTCGCTCCTGATGCTTGTCTTTTCGGTGTCGCCGATCCTCGCGCCGCTCGTCGGCACCCTGGTCATCGCCCTCGCCGGCTGGCGCGGTGTGTTCTGGACGGTCGCGGCGGCGGCGCTCGCGGCCGCGGCGCTCCTGGCGGTGGGCGTCAGGGAAACGCGGCCGCCGGAAGCGCGGCGCGCGAGCTCGCTCGCGGGCGCGCTCCGGGGCTACGGCGGCCTTCTGCGGGACGCGAACTTCGTCGGCCTCAGCCTCGTCGGCGGCTTCGGCCTGGCGAGCTTCTTCGTCTATCTCGCCAGCTCGTCCTTCGTGCTGATCGACCACTACCGCCTGACGCCGACGCTCTACAGCCTGTTCTTCTCGCTGAACGCCGTGTCGTTCTTCGCCATGTCGCAGATGACCGGCATCCTCGCCGACCGCTTCGGGTTGGAGCGCATCGTCCGGGTCGCGGTCGCGGCGAACCTGGCGACGACCGCGCTGCTTCTGGCGGCGATGCTCGCCGGCTTCCAGTCGCTCGGCGTCCTCGCCGGCCTCCTGTTCGTCGGCTTCGGCTTCCTCGGCCTCGTGATCCCCTCGACCTCCGTGCTGGCGATGGAGGAGCACGGCGTTATCGCCGGCACGGCGTCGGCGCTGCTGGGAACACTGCAACTCGTCACGGGCGCTGCCGCGATGGCCGCGTCCAGCCTGTTCTTCGACGGCACGCCCGTGCCGATGGTCGCCGCCGTCTTCGCCTGCTCGGCACTCGCCTTCGCGGTCGCCCGACTCACCCTCGGCCGGCGGCGGATCGCCGAAGCCGCATCCTGAGGGGAACCGTCGACGCCGCCGGTCGCCACGCGACGCGCGCTGGCCGGACGTTTATTGCGCTGCACCAGAAACGGCTGGATCGGTCAAAAAAGTATCGATGCCCGTCCGGGATTGTAGTGGCGTCGTTTCCACCCTGCCGATAGCGTGAGCATCAACGTCGGGTCGGGAGCGAACCGGACGGGACATAGGTCCGACGCGGTTCCACGCCGCGCTTGCTTCGGGAGGAAGCGGGATGGCGCCAGATCTGGAGGTCGTGCAGATACGCCGCGGCGAGTCCTTCGCCGCCTGGTCGCACGGCTATCCGTTTCGCACGGTGCGCTGGCACTTCCACCCGGAATACGAGTTGCACCAGGTCGTCGCGACGGGCGGCCGCTACTTCGTCGGCGACTTCATCGGCGAGTTCGAGCCGGGCAACCTCGTGCTCACCGGGCCGAACCTACCGCACAACTGGGTCAGCGACCTGCCCGAGGGCGTCACCGTGCCGCTGCGGTGCCACGTCGTCCAATTCAGCGAGTGCTTCGTCGACGACGCGACGAAGGTCCTGCCGGAACTGGGCGCCCTCGCCCCCGTGCTCGCGTCCGCCCGGCGCGGCGTCCTGTTCGGAACTGAAACCAGCCGAAAGCTCGCGCCGGTGATCGCCGAGCTGACGACCGCGCATGGCGTGCGGCGGCTCGAACTGTTCATGACGATCGCCGGCACGTTGAGCCGGGCGCCGGGAATGCGCCTCCTGGCGAGCGCCAACTACCTGCCGGACCCGTCGGGCTACATGTCGGTCGGCGTCAACAAGGCGCTCGCCTTCATCCGAGAGAACCTCACGCAGCCCTTCGACGAGGCCGATCTGGCCGCGATCGCCGGCCAGTCCGCGAGCGGCTTCTCGCGGGCGTTCCGCCGCCACACCGGCCTGTCGCTGGTGCAGTACATCAAGCGGCTGCGCATCAATCTCGCCTGCCAGCTCCTGATGAGCGAGGAAACGATGTCGATCACCGACATCTGCTTCGGGGTCGGCTTCAACAACCTGTCGAACTTCAACCGCCAGTTCCTGGCCGAGAAGGGCATGCCGCCGTCGCAGTTCCGGCGCCTGCTCGGCCACAACGTTCGGGCCGCTGCGGCGGCTTGAGGAGAACGGTCGCCGGGAGGGCGACCGGCGCAGCGTGGCGACGAGCCGCGAAGACTTCCAACGAACCACCCACCACCTAACGGAGGACGAAATGACCAGAACCACAGCACTTGCCCGAACGGCTGCCGGCCTCGGCGCCCTGACCCTCGCCCTCGCGGGCGGCACCGCCGCTTTCGCGCAGGACGTCAGCGGCACCGTCGCCTTTCTGATGCCCGACCAGGCCTCGACCCGCTACGAGCAGCGCGACTTCCCCGGCTTCCAGGCCGAGATGAAGAAGCTCTGCCCGGAATGTACGGTGATCTACCAGAACGCCAACGGCGACGTGGCGCTGCAACAGCAGCAGTTCAACTCGGTGATGTCGCAGGGCGCGAAGGTGATCGTGCTCGACCCGGTCGATTCCGCCGCGGCCGCATCGCTCGTCGAGCAGGCGCACAGCCAGGACATCAAGGTCATCGCCTACGACCGACCGATCCCGGCCACGCCGGCCGACTACTACGTTTCCTTCGACAACAAGGGCATCGGCAAGGCGATCACCGACTCGCTGATCGCCCACCTGAAGGCGACCAACGTGCCGACCGACAAGGGCGGCATCCTGCAGATCAACGGCTCGCCGACCGACGCGGCCGCCGGCCTGATCCGCGACGGCATCCAGGAAGGCCTCGACGCCGGCGGCTACAAGGAGCTGGCCGAGTTCGACACGCCGGAATGGGCGCCGCCGAAGGCGCAGGAATGGACGAGCGGCCAGATCACCCGCTTCGGGCCTGAGATCGTCGGCATCGTGGCCGCCAACGACGGCACGGGCGGCGGTGCGATCGCGGCCTTGAAGGCGGCCGGCGTCGATCCGTTGCCGCCGGTCACCGGCAACGACGCGACCATCGCCGCGCTGCAGCTCATCGTCGCGGGCGACCAGTTCAACACGATCTCCAAGCCGTCCGAGATCGTCGCGGCCGCCGCCGCCAACGTCGCCGCGCAGATGCTCGCCGGCAAGACGCCGGCGCCCAAGACGACCCTCTACAACACGCCCTCGGAACTGTTCATCCCCTCCGTGATCACCAAGGAGAACATCAAGGCCGAGATCTTCGACAAGAACATCACGCCGGTCGCCGACGTCTGCACCGGCGATTACGCCGAGGCCTGCAAGTCGATGGGCATCACGCAGTAGCGTCGTCGTGCCGTCCGGCCGTCCGGCGGTTGCCGGGCGGCCGGTTTGCTGTTCTTCTGCATTCTCAACCCTTCGATGACGAGGTCCGCCATGAGTGACGCCGCCGCTCCCTCCCCGCGCCGGACGCGAGGAACCGAGCCGGTGATCTCGTTGCGAAACGTGTCGAAGAACTTCGGCGCGGTGTCCGCGCTCGGCGACATCGACCTCGACGTTTATCCCGGCGAGGTCGTGGCGCTGGTCGGCGACAACGGCGCCGGCAAGTCGACCCTCGTCAAGGTGCTGGCGGGCGTCCACCAGCCGTCCTCCGGCACCATTCGCTTCGGCGGGCAGGAGGTGACGATGTCGAGCCCGTCCGCCGCGCTCGACCTCGGCATCGCCACCGTGTTCCAGGATCTGGCGCTCTGCGAGAACCTCGACGTCGTGGCCAACATCTACCTCGGCCGCGAGAAGGACCCTTGGCAGCTCGACGAGGTGTCCATGGAGGTCCGCGCCTGGACGCTCCTGAACGAGCTGTCGGCCCGCATCCCTTCCGTGCGCGAGCCGGTCGCGTCCCTATCCGGCGGCCAGCGCCAGACGGTCGCCATCGCCCGCTCGCTGCTCCTGGAGCCGAAGCTGATCATGCTGGACGAGCCGACGGCCGCGCTCGGCGTCGCCCAGACCGCGGAGGTGCTGAACCTCATCGAGCGCGTGCGGGACAAGGGCTTGGGCGTCATCGTCATCTCGCACAACATGGACGACGTGCGCGCCGTCGCCGACCGCATTGTGGTCTTGCGCCTCGGGCGCAACAACGGCGTGTTCACGCCCGAAGACTCGCACCACGACCTGATCTCGGCCATCACCGGCGCCGCCGAGAACTCGGTGTCGCGCCGCGCCGAGCGCCGTGCCGCCACCGAGGAGGTCAGACCATGAGCGCGAACCCGAACTCCCTCGCCGGCCGGACGCTCGACCGCGCCGACGCCCGCCTGCGCCAGGACGAAGGCCTCGCCGGCGCGTTCCGCGGCTTCGTCGACCGCGTCCGGTCCGGCGATCTCGGCATGATCCCGGTGGCCGTCGGCCTCGTGCTCATCTCGGTGATCTTCACCTCGCTGAACCCGGTGTTCATCCGTCCCGGCAACGTCTCGAACCTCCTCTACGACTGCGCCACCACCGGCATCATCTCGCTCGGCATCGTTTGCGTGCTGATGCTCGGCGAGATCGACCTGTCGGTGGGCTCCATGTCGGGCCTCGCCTCCGCCATCCTCGGCGTCCTGTGGATCAACAACGGCTGGCCGGTGGCCGGCGCGATGCTGGTGGCGCTGCTGCTCGGCGCTGGCGTCGGCGCGCTCTACGCGACGCTGTTCAACCGCGTCGGCATGCCGACCTTCGTCGCGACGCTGGCCGGCCTCCTGGCGCTGCTCGGGCTGCAGCTCTACCTGCTCGGCTCCACCGGCTCGATCAACCTGCCGTTCAGCCTGCCGCTCGTGCGGTTCGGGCAGAACGCCTACATGCCGAACTGGCTGTCCTTCGTTCTCGCGCTCGTTCCCGGCGCCGTGGTGCTGTGGACGGGCCTGCGCGCCAAGGCCCGGCGCGAGGCCGCCGGCCTGTCGGGCGGCGCGCTCAGCGTCGTCGTCGCGAAGGCCGCGGCGCTGACGGTCGCGCTCGTCGTCGTGGTGCTGTTCCTGGCGCAGGGGCGCGGCGTGCCGTGGATGTTCGGCTTGTTCGTGGCTCTGGTCGCGGCGATGGACTACGCCTTCACCCGCACCAAGTGGGGCCGCTCCATGATGGCGGTCGGCGGCAACCGCGAGGCGGCGCGGCGCGCCGGCATCAACGTCAAGCGCATCTACCTCAGCGCCTTCATGCTGTGCTCGACGCTGGCCGCCCTCGGCGGCATGCTGTCGGCCTCGCGCCTCGGCTCGGCCTCGCAGCAGGCGGGAGCGGGCGACGTCAACCTCAACGCCATCGCCGCGGCGGTGATCGGCGGCACCAGCCTGTTCGGCGGTCGCGGCTCGGCCTATTCGGCGCTGCTCGGCATCATCGTCATCCAGGCGATCTCGAACGGCCTGACGCTGCTGAACCTGTCGTCCTCCCTGCGCTACATGATCCTCGGCGGCGTTCTCGCCCTCGCCGTCATGGTCGACTCCCTGGCGCGGCGCTCGCGCGCGTCCCACGGCCGCGCCTGAACCTTCGGCGCCCCCGAACCTTCGGCGCTCGAACCTTCGGCGCCCTCGAACCTTCGAAGGACAAGGGACACCATGGCTCTGGAACTGACGGGCAAGGTCGCGGCCGTGACGGGCGCGGCGTCGGGCATAGGCCTCGAATGCGCCAAGGCGATGCTGGCCGCCGGCGCCCGCGTCGCCCTCGTCGACCGGGCCGAGGACAAGCTGCGCGCACTCTGCGACGACCTCGGGCCGGAAGCGATGCCGGTGGTGACGAACCTCCTCGACCCGGCGAGCGTCTCGGCGATGGTGCCGGAGATCCTGGAGAAGGCCGGGCAGCTCGACATCCTTCACGCCAATGCCGGCGCCTATATCGGCGGCCCGGCGGCGGAAGGCGATCCGGACGCCTGGGACCGGATGCTGAACCTCAACGTCAACGCCGCCTTCCGCTGCGTGCGCGAAGCGCTGCCGCACATGATCGAGCGGAGAACCGGCGACATCCTGTTCACCAGCTCGATCGCCGGCATCGTGCCGGTGATCTGGGAGCCGATCTACACCGCCTCGAAGTTCGCCGTGCAGGCCTTCGTGGCGACGGTCCGCCGGCAGGTCGCCCCGCACGGCGTGCGCGTCGGCGCGGTGTGTCCCGGCCCCGTGGTGACGGCGCTGCTCGACGACTGGCCGAAGGCGAAGCTGGAGGAGGCGCTGGCCAACGGCTCGCTGATGCAGCCGAAGGAGGTCGCCGACGCGGTGATGTTCATGCTGACCCGGCCGCGCGGCGTGGCGGTCCGCGACCTGGTGATCCTGCCGCTCACCGTCGACCTGTAGGGCACCGCGGAGCGTCCGGCGGAGCCGCGGCGCCCGAACCGTCCCGCTCGAAAACTCGTATCGAATTTTTACGTGCGCTTCCGTACCTCGGCGGACGATCCGCTTTGGGACGCCCCTATGCTCGACCTTCTTTATCTCGGCCTCGGCCTCGGCTTCTTCGCCCTGATGGGCGCCTATGCCCGCTGGGCCGGCCGGGCCTGATCACGATGTTCGACCTCGTTCTCGGCGGCGCCGTGGCGCTCGTCCTCGCCGCCTACCTCGTCTTCGCGCTCGTGCGGCCCGAGCGGTTCTGACTTCTCCCAACATCGCGAACAGGCAGGTGCCATGACCGTCGTCGGCTGGCTGCAGATCGTCCTCGTGCTCGCCGCGGTTCTCGCCTGCGCCGTGCCGCTCGGCGCCTTCATGGGCCGGGTCTTCTCGAACGAGCGGACGTTTCTGACGCCCGTGCTCGGCCCCGTCGAGCGCGGCATCTATCGTCTGCTCGGCGTCGACCCGGGCAAGGAGCAGACCTGGCTCGGCTACGCGCTGGCGATGCTGGCCTTCAACGCCGCCGGCTTCGCGCTCCTCTACGCCCTTTTGCGCCTGCAGGGCGTCCTGCCGCTGAACCCGCAAGGGTTCTCCGGCCTGTCCGCGCACCTCGCGTTCAACACGGCCGTGTCGTTCGTCACCAACACGAACTGGCAGAGCTACGGCGGCGAGACCACGATGAGCCACTTCAGCCAGATGGCCGGCCTCACCGTGCAGAACTTCCTGTCGGCCGCCACCGGCATCGCGCTCGCCGTCGCGCTGGTGCGCGGCTTCGCCCGCTCGGGAGGAGCCACCGTCGGCAACTTCTACACCGACGCGACGCGCGCCGTCCTTTACGTGCTCTTGCCGCTGGCGGTGGTCACGGGCCCCGCGCAGGTGGCGCTCGGCTCGCCGCAGACGCTCGCGGCCGCCGCGACGGTGCAAACGGTGGAAGGCGGCACCCAGACGCTGGCGCTCGGGCCGGTGGCCTCGCAGCTCTCGATCAAGCAGCTCGGCACCAACGGCGGCGGTTTCTTCAACGCCAACGCCGCCCATCCGTTCGAGAACCCGTCGCCGCTCGCCAACGCCCTGACGATCTGGCAGATGCTCGTGGTTTCCACCGCGCTCGTGTTCAGCTTCGGCCGGCTGATCGGCGACCGCCGTCAGGCCACGGCGATCCTGTCCGCGATGGCGGGCATCCTCGTCGCCGGCGTGGCGCTCGCTTATTGGGCGGAGGCCGCCGGCACCCCGATGCTCGCAAACGCCGGGCTCGATCCGGCCGGCGGCAACATGGAGGGCAAGGAGGTCCGCTTCGGCCTCGCCGCCTCCGCCTTCTTCGCGGCGGTGACCACCGGCCTGTCGGACGGCGCGGTGAACGCGATGCACGGCTCGTTCACCCCGATCGGCGGCATGGTGCCGATGGTGCTGATCATGCTCGGCGAGGTGCTGCCGGGCGGCGTCGGCTCCGGCCTCTACGGCATCCTGGTGATCGCGATCCTGGCGGTGTTCATCGCCGGGCTGATGGTCGGCCGCACGCCCGAATACCTCGGCAAGAAGATCGAGGCGAAGGAGGTCAAGATGGCGATGCTGGCGATCCTGATCCTGCCGGCGGCGATCCTCGGCTTCTCGGCCGTCGCCGCCGTGCTGCCGGCCGCGCTCGCCGGGCTCGGCAACGCCGGCCCGCACGGCCTCAGCGAGATCTACTACGCCTACACCTCGGCGGCCGGCAACAACGGCTCGGCCTTCGGCGGCCTCACCGCCAACTCGCCCTGGTGGAACACGACGCTCGGGATCGCCATGCTGCTCGGCCGCTTCGCCTACATCGTGCCGATGCTGGCCATCGCCGGCTCGCTCGTCGCCAAACCCAAGCTCAGCCCCTCCGCCGGCACCTTCCCGACGCATGGCGGCCTGTTCGTCGGCTTGCTGGTCGGCGTCATCCTCATCCTCGGGGGTTTGCAGTTCTTCCCGGCGCTCGCCCTCGGGCCGATCGCCGAGCAGGTGCAGATGCTGTCCGGCAAGACCTTCTGACCCCTTCAGCCTTTCCGCAGGAACACCCGACCATGGCCGCCCAAGCCGCGCAAGCCGCCTTCGACGCGAGCCTTCTCGGCCGCGCCGCGCTCGACGCCGTCAAGAAGCTCAACCCCGCCGCGCTTCTGCGCAACCCGGTGATCTTCGTGACGGAGATCGTCGCCGTCGTGGTGACGATCCTGTTCGTGCGCGACGTGTTCGCCGGCCGACCGCTCGCCTTCACCGGGCAGATCACCGCGTGGCTCTGGTTCACCGTGCTGTTCGCGAACTTCGCCGAATCGCTCGCGGAAGGGCGCGGCCGGGCGCAGGCGGCGACGCTGCGCCGCGCCCGCGTCGACACGCTCGCCAAGCGGCTGCGCCGCCCGAGCGACCGCACCGCCTTCGACACGGCGTCCGCCTCGGACCTGGTTGTCGGCGACCATGTGCTGGTCGAGGCGGGCGACCTCGTGCCGAGCGACGGCGAGATCGTCGAGGGCATTGCCTCGGTGAACGAGGCCGCCGTCACCGGCGAGTCGGCGCCGGTGATCCGCGAAGCGGGCGGCGACCGCTCGGCCGTCACCGGCGGCACGACGGTGGTGTCCGACTGGCTCGTCGTGCGGATCACCGCCGCGGCCGGCTCCTCCTTTCTCGACCGGATGATCGCGCTCGTGGAGGGCGCCGAGCGGCAGAAGACGCCGAACGAGCTGGCGCTGACCGTGCTCCTCGTCGGCATGACCCTGATCTTCCTGATCGCGGTGGCGACGCTGTCCGGCCTCGGCAGCTATTCGGGCGCCTCCGTCTCCGTGCCGATCCTCGTCGCGCTGCTGGTCACCCTCATTCCGACCACCATCGGCGGCCTCCTGTCGGCCATCGGCATCGCCGGCATGGACCGGCTGATCCGCCACAAGGTGCTCGCCATGTCCGGCAGGGCGGTTGAGGCGGCCGGCGACGTCGACACGCTGCTCTTGGACAAGACCGGCACCATCACCTTCGGCAACCGCATGGCGTCCGAGATCGTGCCCGTCGAGGGCGTGACGCAGGACGAGGCGGCGCGCATCGCGGTGGAAGCGAGCCTGGCCGACGAGACCGCCGAAGGCCGCTCCATCCTGACGCTCGCCCGCGACAGGTACGGCGTTTCCGTCCCCGACCGCCCGGCCGACGGCGCCGCGTTCGTTGCCTTCTCGGCCGCGACGCGGTTGTCCGGCGTCGACCGGAACGGGCGGCGCGTCCGCAAGGGCGCGGTCGAGGCGGTGCGCCGCTTCGCCCGCGACGAGGCCGGACGCGAGATCGCCGAGCCCGCCGCCTTCACGAGCGCCGTGGACCGCATCGCCAAATCCGGCGGCACGCCGCTCGGCCTCGCCGAGAACGGCCGGCTGATCGGCGTCATCCACCTCAAGGACGTGGTGAAGCCCGACATCAAGGAGCGCTTCGCCGAGCTGCGCCGCATGGGCATCCGCACCGTGATGGTGACCGGCGACAACCCCGTCACCGCCGCGGCGATCGCGGGCGAGGCCGGCGTCGACGACTTCATCGCCGAGGCGACGCCGCAGGACAAGCTCGCCTACATCCGCAACGAGCAGCGGCAGGGACGCCTCGTCGCCATGTGCGGCGACGGCACCAACGACGCGCCGGCCCTCGCGCAGGCCGACGTCGGCGTCGCGATGCAGACCGGCACGCAGGCCGCGCGCGAGGCCGGCAACATGGTGGACCTCGACTCCGACCCGACCAAGCTCATCGAGATCGTCGGCATCGGCAAGCAGCTGCTGATGACGCGCGGCTCGCTCACCACCTTCTCCATCGCCAACGACGTCGCCAAGTATTTCGCGATCATCCCGGCGCTGTTCGTCGCCGCGATCCCCGAGCTCGGCGTCCTCAACGTCATGGGGCTGGCGAGCCCGGAAAGCGCCATCCTGTCGGCGGTGATCTTCAACGCGCTGATCATCGTCGCCCTGATCCCTCTGGCGCTGCGGGGCGTGCCGTACCGCGCGCAGGGAGCCGCCGCGGTGCTGCGCCGCAACCTCGCTCTCTACGGCCTCGGCGGCATCCTCGTGCCCTTCGTCGGCATCAAGGCGATCGACCTCGCCGTGTCCGGCCTCGGCCTCGCGTGAAAGGCAGATCCATGCTCGCCACCCTTCGTCCCGCTGTCGTCGGCATCGCCCTGTTCACGCTTCTGCTCGGGATCGGCTATCCTCTCGCCATGACCGGCCTCGCGCAGCTCCTGTTCTCCCCCCAGGCCAACGGCAGCCTCGTTTCCCGCGACGGGCGGACCGTCGGCTCGGCGCTGATCGGCCAACCCTTCGCGGGCGCCGGCTACCTGCAGCCGCGACCCTCGGCGGCGGGCGAGGGCTACGACGGCGCGGCCTCGTCCGGCACCAATCTTGGGCCGACCAGCGCCAAGCTCGCCGAGCGGCTGCAGACGGACGGCGCGGCGATGAAGGCCGCCACCGGCGCGACGCTGCTGCCGGCCGACGCGGTCACCACCTCCGGCAGCGGCCTCGATCCGGACGTGTCGCCGGCCTTCGCGAGCCTGCAGGCGCCGCGCATCGCGCAGGCGCGCGGCGTGGCGGAGACCGAGGTGCTCCGCGTCCTCGAC
>CAXUCL010000016.1:25410-30071 GCA_964249395.1 uncultured Rhizobiaceae bacterium | reverse complement strand
CGGCTGACACCGTGCGGGCGGCTGAGCTCGTGGCCGACGGCCGGTTGAAGCTCGACCTCGTGATGAGCCACCTCGCCTCCGCCGACGAGCCGGGTGGCCAAGCCGAGCAGCAGCGCGGCGTCTTCGACCTGCTGGCCGACCTGTTCCCGAACGTGCCGCGCTCGCTCGCCAACTCGGCCGGCGCGTTCCGCGACCCCTCGTTCCACCTCGCCCTGACGCGGCCTGGCATCGCGCTCTACGGAGGCGGCGATTCGGACGGCCGGGTCGGGCTCAAGCCGGTCGCGACGTTGACGGCCGCGATCCTGCAGGTCCGCACGGCCGATCGCGGCGAAGCGGCCGGCTACGGCGCGGCGGCGCGGCTTCGGCGCGACACGCGCATCGCGACGGTCGGCCTCGGCTACGCGGACGGTTTCCTGCGATCGGCCTCCGGCGTCGGCGTGCCGGCCGCCGCCGATCGCCCGGTGCCGAGCGCCTTCATGGCCGGCCGCCTCGTCCCGGTGCTTGGCCGCATCTCCATGGACCTGACCCTGCTCGACGTCACCGACCTGCCCGAGGACGTCGTGCGCCCGGGCGACCGCGCCGAGTTCTTCGGCCCGAACCTTTCGATCGACCGAGCTGCGCAGAGCGCGGGTACGATCCCCTATGAACTGCTGACCGGATTGGGGTCGAGGGTCGAACGGGTCTGGGCCTAAGCGTTCGACGACGCGCTTGTTTCCCGTTTGTTCGCATGCCATCTGGATCGGACATTACGAACGGACGTCATGGCCAAGCAGAAGCTCACCTTCGTCTGCCAGAACTGCGGCAACGTCACGTCCCGCTGGCAAGGCAAGTGCGAGGCTTGCGGCGAGTGGAACACCATCGTCGAGGAGAACGCGGCCGGTGGGATCGGCGGCGGGCCGCAGCGGCTCGGCGGACGCAAGGGCAAGCCGGTCGCCCTCATGCCGCTGTCGGGCGAGCTGGAAGAGGCGCCGCGCGTCCAGACCGGCATCGCGGAGTTCGACCGGGCGCTCGGCGGCGGCATCGTGCGCGGCTCGGCGATCCTGATCGGCGGCGATCCCGGCATCGGCAAGTCGACGCTCCTGATGCAGGCCGCGGCGGGCCTCAGCCGCTCCGGCAGCCGGGTGGTCTACGTGTCGGGCGAGGAGGCGGTCGCGCAGGTGCGGCTGCGGGCCCAGCGCCTGCACGCCTCCGACACCGACGTGCAGCTCATGGCCGAAACGAACGTCGAGGACATCCTGGCGACGTTGCGGGAGGAACGCCGGCCGGATCTCGTGATCATCGATTCGATCCAGACGCTCTGGTCGGACCTCGCCGACTCGGCGCCGGGCACGGTCACGCAGGTCCGGTCCGGCGTCCAGTCGCTGGTGCGCTACGCGAAATCCAGCGGCGCGGCGGTAATCCTCGTCGGCCACGTGACGAAGGACGGGCAGATCGCCGGGCCGCGCGTCGTCGAGCACATGGTGGACGCGGTGCTCTACTTCGAGGGCGAGGGTGGCCACCATTTCCGCATCTTGCGGACGGTGAAGAACCGCTTCGGCCCGACTGACGAGATCGGCGTCTTCGAGATGTCGGACATCGGTCTGCGCGAGGTCCACAACCCGTCCGAACTGTTTCTCGGCGAGCGCAACGCGAAGGCGCCGGGCGCCGCGGTGTTCGCCGGCATGGAAGGCACGCGGCCGGTGCTGGTGGAGATCCAGGCGCTCGTCGCGCCGACCTCGCTCGGCACGCCGCGCCGGGCGGTGGTCGGCTGGGACGGCGCGCGGCTCGCCATGGTGCTGGCCGTGCTGGAGGCACATTGCGGCGTCAGGCTCGGGAGCCACGACGTGTATCTCAACGTCGCCGGCGGCTACCGCATCTCGGAGCCAGCGGCGGATCTCGCCGTCGCGGCGGCGCTCGTCTCGTCCCTGTCGGGCGCCACCCTCCCGCCGGACTGTGTGTTCTTCGGCGAGATCAGCCTGTCCGGCGCCGTTCGACCCGTGTCGCACGCCGCGCAGCGCATCAAGGAGGCGGAGAAGCTCGGCTTCGCGCGCTCGGTGCTGCCGCCGTTGTCCGAGTCGCAGCGCGTCCGGGACGGCGATCTGGTGGAGATCGAGACGCTGCCGCACCTCGTCGCCAAGGTGGCGAGCGGGCGCCGCCGCACGGCCGAGCCGGACGCGATCGACTATGAATCCTGAGTGAAAACGCTTAAAAGCCCGGCGATCGGACCACGACGCTCGCGAGCCTTCGCGCGCCGCCGGTCAGCGAACGAACGACCGGATCGCCGGTCGCGGCAGAACAGGGCTCCTCCTCGATGACCGTCACCCTTCTCGATGGCATCCTTCTCGGCGTGACGCTGGTTTCCGCGCTTCTCGCCATGGTGCGCGGCTTCTCGCGCGAGGTGCTGTCGATCCTGTCCTGGGTGGCCGCCGCCGCCGCCGCGTTCTTCTTCTACCAGCCGCTGACGCCCTACGTGCAGCCCTACATCGACAACGAGAAGGTCGCGATGGTCGCGGCGGCGGCGATCGTCTTCATCCTGACGCTGATCGTCGTCTCGTTCATCACGCTGCGCATCGCCGACTTCATCATCGACAGCCGCATCGGCGCGCTCGACCGCATGCTCGGCTTCCTGTTCGGCGCGGCGCGCGGTATCCTGCTCGTCGTCGTCGCGATGCTACTCTTCAACTTTCTGACGCCGCCGGAAAGCCAGCCGACCTGGATCGCCAACGCCCGGTCGAAGCCGCTCTTGGACGATCTCGGGTCGCGGCTCGAGGCGGCCGTGCCGGAAAAGCCGATCGAACTGCTTCCCGCCGAGCTGCGGGAGAAGCTGGAAGGCGACGACGGCGACGCGGCTCCTGCCGAGCCGACGACGATCGAAGGGGTGATCGGCGGGACGAACGACACGCCGGCCGACGAACCGTCGCCGCCGTCGCAGACCGCTCCCGCGAACTGACGCGGTGGCGACACTGCGGGCGGCGGGCGCGGGCGGTGCTCGCAGGCTGTCGCATGCGCGCTTATATGGGCGCTGGAAGAGTCGATGCATTGCAGGCGTTCCCGACGCAACGAACCGCTTCTCGCAAGTGAGCACGTCCATGGATGAGACCCCGTTCGGCGGCGCGGACGACGACACGCTGCGCGAGGAGTGCGGCGTGTTCGGCATCTTCGGCAAACCGGACGCGGCGCGTTTCGTCGTGCTCGGCCTGCACGCGCTGCAGCACCGCGGCCAGGAAGCCGCCGGCATCGTCAGCCACGACGGCCGACAGTTCCATATCGAACGGCACGCCGGCCTGATCGGCGATACGTTCACCAGGCCCAGCGTGTTGGAGAGCCTGCCCGGCGCGGCCGCCATCGGCCACACGCGCTACGCGACGAGCGGCGGCGGCGGCTTCCGCAACGTCCAGCCCTTCTTCGCCGAACTGTCGTCGGGCGGCTTCGCGGTCGCGCACAACGGCAACATCACCAACGCCCTCACCGTGCAGCGCGACCTGCAGCGGCGCGGCGCGATCTTCTCCTCGACCTCCGACACCGAGACCATCCTGCATCTCGTCGCGACGAGCGGCGCGCGCTTGTTCACCGACAAGCTGATCGATGCGCTGTCGCGCCTCGAAGGCTCGTTCTCGCTGGTCGGCCTGTCGCCGAAATCGATGGTCGGCGTGCGCGACCCGCTCGGCATCCGACCGCTCGTGCTCGGCGACCTCGAAGGCTCGCCGATCCTCGCTTCCGAGACCTGCGCGCTCGACATCATCGGCGCGAGCTTCGTGCGCGATATCGAGCCTGGCGAGATGGTCATCGTCTCGGATAGCGGGATCGAAAGCGTCTTTCCGTTTTCGAAGCGCAAGTCGCGCTTCTGCATCTTCGAATACGTCTACTTCTCGCGGCCGGACAGCCAGGTTGAAGGGCGGAACGTCTACGAGGTTCGCAAGCGCATCGGTGCCGAGTTGGCGCGCGAAAGCCGGAACGAGGCCGACGTCGTCGTGCCGGTGCCCGACTCCGGCGTGCCGGCGGCGATCGGCTACGCGCAGGAGGCCGGCATTCCCTTCGAACTCGGCATCATCCGCAACCATTACGTCGGCCGCACCTTCATCCAGCCCGGCGACGCGATCCGGCACATGGGCGTGCGGCTGAAGCACAACGCCAACCGATCGATCCTCGAAGGCAAGCGCGTCGTGCTGGTGGACGACTCGATCGTGCGCGGCACCACCTCGCAGAAGATCGTGCGCATGGTGCGCGACGCCGGCGCGCGCGAGGTGCACATGCGGATCGCCTCGCCGCCGACGCGCTCCTCGTGCTTCTACGGCGTCGACACGCCCGAAACCTCGAAGCTCCTCGCGTCGCGCATGTCGATCGAGGAGATGGCCGACTTCATTCAGGTCGATTCGTTGTCCTTCATCTCGATCGACGGGCTCTACCGGGCCGTGGACGAGCCGGAACGCAACGCCCACGCCCCGCAATACTGCGACGCCTGCTTCACCGGCGATTATCCGACGTCCCTGACGGACCTCGAAGCGGCGGACAACGTGCGGTCCCTGTCGGTGCTCGGCGGCAATGTCTGACCGCACCTCGCCGCCCGCGAAGCGGCTCGAAGGCCGCGTCGCGCTCGTCACCGGCGCGTCACGCGGCATCGGCCGCGAGCTGTCGAAGCTGCTCGCCGGCGAGGGCGCGCACGTCGTCGCGGTCGCCCGCAC
>CAXUCL010000016.1:0-25400 GCA_964249395.1 uncultured Rhizobiaceae bacterium | reverse complement strand
GGGCGAACGCGCGACGCTCGTGCCGCTCGACCTGACCGACATGGCCGGCATCGACCGCTTGGGCGGCGCGATCGCCGAGCGCTGGGGACGGCTCGACGTGCTCGTCGCCAACGCGGCGCTGCTCGGCGTCCTTTCGCCGATCGGCCATATCGAGGCGAAGGTGTTCGAGCGGACGATGGCCGTGAACGTCACCGCGACCTGGCGCTTGATCCGGGCCGTCGACCCCTTGCTGCGCCGGTCGGAGAGCGGCCGCGCGATCGTGCTGTCTTCCAGCGTCGCCCATAGCTGCAAGCCGTTCTGGAGCCTCTACGCCGCCACGAAGGCCGCATGCGAGGCGCTCGCCCGGTCTTGGGCCTACGAGACCGAGGCCCTGCCTTTGCGGGTCAATTCCGTCGATCCGGGCGCGACCCGCACCGCGATGCGCAAACAAGCCATGCCCGGCGAGGACCCGATGACGCTGCCGGACGCGCGCGATGTCGCCAGCCGCATCCTGCCCCTCGCCTTCCCGGAGCTGACGGAGACCGGTGCGCTGTTCAACGTGCGCGAGAACCGCTTCACCGCCTACCGGAAACCGGCCTGATCCCGCGCCTTGTGCCGTTCGGGGCGCCGTCTTAGGACGTGCGGCATGTCCGAGCCGGCCGCCTCTTCCCGCTTCTCCGACGATCCGGCGGCGATCGCCCGGCAGACCATCGAAACCGAGATCGAGGGTCTGCACGCCCTCGCCGCCTCGATCGACGGCGACTTCGCGCGCGTCGTGCGGCTGATCGAGGCGTGCGAGGGCCGGGTCATCGTCAGCGGCATCGGCAAGTCCGGCCATGTCGGTCAGAAGCTGGCTGCGACCCTCGCCTCGACGGGCACGCCGGCCTTCTTTCTCCACGCGGCGGAGGCCGCGCACGGCGACCTCGGCATGATCGGCGACGCCGACCTGGTGATCGCCATCTCGAACTCCGGCGAAAGCCAGGAGCTGCAGGTCATCGTCGAATACTGCCGGCGTTTCCGCGTGACGCTCGTCGCGATGACCGCGCGGCCGGACTCGGCGCTCGGGCGCTACGCCGACGCGGTCCTGCGCATCCCGGATGCCGCCGAGGCCTGCCCGCTGTCGCTCGCTCCGATGACCTCCACGACGATCTGCCTGGTGTTGGGCGACGCGCTCGCCGCCGCCCTCATTCGCGCCCGCGGTTTCGGCCGCGACGATTTCGCCAAGTTCCATCCGGCCGGCAAGCTCGGGGCGCAGCTCCTGAAGCTCGACGAGGTGTTGAACCGCTTGCCGCACCTGCGCGACGTGCCCCGCGTGGCGGCGGGCAGTCCGATGACGGAGGTGATCTCGGCGATCAGCCGCGGTCAGCGGGGCGCCACCGCCGTCTATGACGGCGAGCGCTTCGTCGGCGTCGTCACGGACGGCGACTTGCGCCGGGCCTTGGAGCGCCAGGCCACGCTCGACCGGCGGGCCGCCGACATCATGACCGCGAGCCCGGTGTCGATCGGTGCCGGTCGCTTGGCCGTCGACGCCCTGGCGCTCTGCGAGGAGCGGCGCATCTCGGCCGTCTTCGTCGTCGACGAAGGCGACCGAGCGGTGGCCGGCCTCATCCAGATCAAGGACCTGTTGGCGCTCGGCATCGTTTGAGCCAAGGCCAGCGATTCGCTTTCAACCAGAAACGATTGTCGCTCCGGCCCGCCGATCCTGCGCGGCCAGCCGTCGATAGTCACGAATCGAGAAGCCGATCGCCGCGTAGTAGGCGATCGTCGTCATGGTCAGCGTCTGCCACAGGAACGTCGCGAGCAGCACGACGTAGAGAACGACGCCGAGCATCACCGGAATCACGAAGTCCCGCCGCAGGCGGACCGAGATCGTCTTGCCGGACCAGGTCGGGACGCGGCTGGCCATCAGGAAGCCGACGGCCAGCAGGTAGGCCGCCGAAAGCACGGCGGCGAGGCGCGGCTCGCCGAGGTCGAAGCCGCAGAAGCTCAGGTAGACCGGGAACATGGCGAGGCCCGCCCCGGCCGGCGCCGGGACGCCGGTGAAGAACTTCGAATGCCAGGCCGGACGTTCCGGCGCGTCGAGCATGGTGTTGAAACGCGCGAGGCGCAGCGCGCATGTGCTGGTGTAGAGCAACGCCGCGATCCAGCCGAGCGACCCGGCGTATTTGAGCGAGAAGGCGTAGAGCACCGTCGCGGGCACGACGCCGAAGTTCACGATGTCGGCCAGCGAATCCATCTCCGCCCCGAAACGGCTCTGGCCCTTCAGCAGCCGGGCGATGCGCCCGTCGATGCCGTCGAGCAGCGCCGCCGCGATGACCAAGCCGACGGCAAGCTCGAAGCGGCCCTCGAAGGCGAGCCGCATGCCGGTCATGCCGGCGCAGATGGCGATGATCGTCACGAGGTTCGGCAGAATGTGCCGGAACGGGATGCGCCGCCGCTCGAGCGAGACCTGAACCCCTTCGTCGTCGTCCGGGGATGCGGGACTACCCGGCTGGAGCGGAGCGGCCATTCGAGTCTCAGTCGCGCCTGGCTGGATAGGCGGACGGGCCGTCCGCCCATTCGGCGATCACGGTCTCGCCGGCGATCGCCTTCTGACCTTCGGCGACACGCGGCCGCGCCCCGTCCGGGAAATAGATGTCGAGCCGCGAGCCGAAGCGGATCAAGCCGAACCGCTCGCCCGCCTCCAGGCGGTCGCCCGTATGCGCGAAGCACAGGATGCGCCGGGCGACGAGGCCGGCGATCTGCACGACGCCGATCTCGCCCTTCGGCCCGTCGATCACCAAGGAGTTGCGCTCGTTGACCTCGCTCGCCTTGTCGAGCTCGGCGTTGCGAAACTCGCCCTCGCGATAGCTGACGCGAGCGATGCGCCCGCGCATCGGCGCGCGGTTTACGTGGCAGTCGAAGACGTTCATGAAGATCGACACGCGCAGCATCGGGTCGTGGCCGAGTTCGAGCTCGGCGGGCGGGGCGACGCGACCCACCAACGACACCCGACCGTCTGCCGGGCTGATCGCCAGGTTCTCGGCGATCGGCGTCACGCGCTCGGGGTCGCGGAAGAAGTAGACGCACCACAGCGTCAGCACGAGGCCGATCCAGAACAGCGGCTGCCACAGGAGGCCGAGCAGGACGGACGCGACGAAGAAGCCCGCGATGAAGGGATAGCCGGCCCGATGGATCGGCACGAGGACGTTCCTGATCGACTGGAGGATGTCCATCCCTTGGATTTTCCCTGTCCGTTCTTCGATTGGTCGGCGTTGAAGCCGGAAAAGCGGCCCAACGCAAGGCGACCGCCAATGTCCGCCGGCGTGGAACCTTAAGCGTGCCGCTTGCGATCGACCACGCCGAGCGCGTCCTGCTTGCGCGCCCGCTCCAAAGCCTCCTCGGCTTCGGTCGCCTCGCGCTGCATCCGCCACATCTCGGCGTAGAGGCCGCCCGCTTCAAGGAGCGTGCGGTGCGTGCCGCGCTCGACGATCTCGCCGGCCCGCAGCACCAGGATCTGGTCGGCGTCGATGATCGTCGACAGCCGGTGCGCGATGGTCAGCGTCGTGCGCTCGCGGGCCGCGGCTTCCAGCGCGGATTGGATATCCTGTTCGGTGTGGGTGTCGAGGGCCGAGGTCGCCTCGTCGAGGATGAGGATTGGCGGGCCTTTCAACAGCGTGCGGGCGATGGCGACGCGCTGCTTTTCGCCGCCGGAAAGCTTCAAACCGCGCTCGCCGACCATGGTCGCGAAGCCCTCCGGCAGCAGTTCGATGAAGCTGGCAATCTGCGCGCCCTCCGCCGCCCGTTTGACTTCGTCGGTGGATGCCTCGACCCGCCCGTAGCGGATGTTGTATTCGATCGTGTCGTTGAACAGCACGGTGTCCTGCGGCACGATGCCGATCGCCGCGCGCAGGCTGGCCTGCGTGACGGCTGCGATGTCCTGCCCGTCGATGGTGATGCGCCCGCCTTCGAGGTCGTAGAACCGCAGCAGCAAGCGGGAGATCGTCGACTTGCCGGCGCCCGACGGTCCGACGATCGCGACGGAGCGGCCCGCCGGCACCTCGAAGCTGATGCCTTTGAGAATGGCTCGGCCCGGATCGTAGCGGAAGCGCACGTCCTCGAAGCGAATCGTGCCCCGCTCGACTTCCAGCGGCTTCGCGCCGTGAGCGTCGCGCACCTCCTCCGGCACGTCGAGCAGAGCGAACATCGCCTCGATGTCGGTGAGGCCCTGTCGGATCTCCCGGTAGATGAAGCCGATGAAGTTCAGCGGGATCGAGAGTTGCATCAACAGCGCGTTGATGAACACGAAATCGCCGAGCGTCTGCGTGCCGGCGCGCACCTCCAGCGCCGACATGACCATGGCGATGCCCATCCCGACCGAGAAGATGACGCCCTGGCCGAAGTTCAACCAGCCGAGCGAGGTCCAGGTCTGCGTCGCCGCCTTCTCGTAACGGGCCATGGAGCGGTCGAAGCGTTGCGCCTCCATCGCCTCGTTGCCGAAGTACTTGACCGTCTCGAAGTTCAGCAGCGAATCGATCGCCTTCGTGTTCGCCTCGGTGTCGGAGTCGTTCATCTCCTTGCGGATTTCGATGCGCCAGTCGCTCGCGCGGATGGTGAACCATGAATACAGGAACACGGTCAGCGCAACGACGACCACGTAGCTGAAGCCGTAGGCGAAGCCGAAGATCGCCGCCGTCAGCGCGAACTCCAGCACCGTCGGTAGCGTGTTGAGAATCGTGAAGCGCACGATCGTCTCGATGCCCTTCGTGCCGCGCTCGATGATGCGCGACAAGCCGCCCGTGCGCCGCTCCAGGTGAAAGCGCAGCGACAAGCGGTGCAGGTGAACGAAGGTCTGAAAGGCGAGCCGGCGCACCGCGTGCTGACCGACGCTGGCGAACAGCGCATCGCGCAACTGGTTCAGCGCGACGGAGATGACGCGCGCGACGTTGTAGGCGACCACCAGCGTCACCGCGCCGGTGAGCACCAGCGGCAGCAGTTCGGCGGCGCTGTTCGCGCCAGTCAGCGAGTCGGTCGCCCATTTGTAGAAATACGGGATCGCGACGGTCAGCAGCTTGGCGAGAACGAGGTAGAAGGTCGCCCAAAGCACGCGGCGTCGAAGATCGGGGCGCTCCGTCGGCCACATGTAGGGCCAAAGGTTGCGCAGCGCCAACAGCGTATCGCCGCTGTCGACGGTCTTAGCGGTGAACTGCGGCACGCGTCGCCTTCGAGCGGAACATGGGCCGCGCGCGACGCGAGCGGCTTTCGCCGATCATCTAGGCTGGAACGGTTCCAGTTGGAAGGCGTGAGCCCGGAAACGCGTCAGCGCACCGCCGTCGCGTCGCTCTTCGGCAGGCGGAAGACCTGGCCCGGATAGATGCGGTCAGGATCGCGGATCTGGTCGCCGTTGGCGAGATAGATCACCGTGTAGCGGCGCCCGAGGCCGTAGGTCGTGCGCGAGATGCGCCACAGCGTGTCGCCGCGGCGGATGATGACGCGCCGTTTCACCGCCTCCAGCGCCGGCTGATGGATGGTCGCGACGGATGAGCCGATGTCGGACGACGCGACGCGTTCCGTCGAGGTCGAGCCCATGTCGGCCGAGGCCACAACGGGCGCGGCATTTGAGACCTGTGTCGACGGCGACGTTTCGGACGCGGGATTCGACGCGCCGCCGCGGGTGACGGTTGCGGGCGACGTTGCGGCTGCGCCTCCGGTGCCTGGTTTCGCATCAGCGGAGCCCGACGGCGAGCTGTCGGAACGTGTCGAACCCGAAGCCGGGTCACCGGGATCGCCGTTCGCAGCGGATGCGTCGTCGTTGGCGGACGAAGCCGAACGGTCGCCGGCCTGCCCGCCACGCACCGGCGGTGTGCCGTTTGGTATGGCATTCGACGATGCCGTTTCGTCGCGCGTGTTCGATGCCGTCGATTGGCTGCCGGCCGTTACGGCCGCCCTATCCCGTTCGCTCGGATCGACGGCATCGGTCGGAGCCGAAGGGTTCGCTGTCGCGCCGTTCGCGTCGCCGCCGGAAACGGACGGACGCCCGCTCGGCGCGATGGACGGAGCGATGTCATCCCGCGGCCGGGTGGCTGCCGGGTCGGACGTCGGCACGGTCGGTCCGGCTTCATTGCCCATCGTCGACGGCGCGGTCTTTTCCGGTTCGGCGCGCGGCGCGTCCGGCGGCTGCATCGTCGCGGCCGCGACCTGCGCCGGCGGGTCGTTCTCGGCTGCGCTCGATGTTTCCGGCACCTCGTTCGCGGCGATTGCGGCCATGGCCTCGCCGTCCGGCCGCGCGAACGGCACCTCGACGCGCGTCGCGACGACGCCGTCCGCACCGATCTTGTCGACGCGGACCTGATGGTTGCCGACCGCGAGCGGCACGCGTCCCGTGACGAGGAAGCGGCCGTTCCGGCGCGCCGCATCCGTTCCGAGAAGCTGGTTGTCGACGTAGATCCGCACCGGGTCCGCGCCGGGGGCCCGGCCGGCGACGTAGAGCGTGCCGTTCTCGAACTCGATCGCCTCGACGGCGAAGGGCGACGGCTGCGCTGCCGAGTCGTTCGACGGCGATCCCGGCGCCGCCGATGCCGCCGCTCCGTCCGCCTCGCCCAAAGCGCTCGCACCGGAGTCCGGTTGCACGGCGGCGATCTGGCCGCCCGCGCCCGACTGGGCGCCATTCTCGACTGCCGACCCCTCTTCCGGCGTCGGCGCCGATACGATTCGCGACGGCCGGTTCGGCGCCTCCACCATGGCCAAGAGCTCGTTCGGGCGATCGGTCGCTGGAATGCTGACGGTCGCAATCTCGTCCGAAACCGTGGCGCCGAAGACGCTGGTGTCCGCGATGCGGATCTGATGCTCGCCGACCGGCAGGCGGTTTTTCAGGACGATCACGAAATCGCCGGCCGCGGACGCCTTCGCCGAACCGAGCGTCGTTTCGCCATCGACGAGACGCACGTCGGCGTTCGGCCGCGCCCGACCCGCGAAGACGGCCGATCCGTCCGGCTGGACGCGGACGATGTCGAAGCTCGGTTTGGCGCCAACCCGCGACGCTGGATCGACGTTCGATGCGACGTTTCCACCCGACGGCGGCGGGCCCGAAGGGGTCGACGCACCGCCGCCGTCGGCTGCTGCCGGTTCGCCGCCGTCCGCTACGGCAGGTGGCGTTGCATCATCGCTGGCCGGCGCGGAGGAGGCCGGCGTCCCCGCTGCCGTCGACTGGGGCGATGCAGGCGGAACATCAGCTCGATCGTCACCGCTCGGAACACGCGGCCGGCTCGGCTCGACCTGCGGCTTTCGACCGGCCGCCGTTGCTGCGACGCCCGCCGGCGCATTCGGCGCGGTCGAGGGAGGCGAAGCGTCCTTCTCGGTCGTCGGTTCCGCAGGCTGAGATGTGCCGGCCGCAGGTGTTCCCGTACTGGGCTCGCCAGCAGAAGGTGGAGTGGAACGCTCAGGTCCGCCCCTCTCAGGCGGCGACGCGCGCCCGGCCAGTTCGGCGATCGAGCGATCCGCCCCGTCGCGCAGCGCCCGGAGCCGTTCCGAGTCGAGCATGTCCCAATAGCCGGCGAGGATCGCTCCTAGGAGAACGATGCAGAAAGCGACGCCGACGGCGAGCTTGCGGGTCATTTCGTGGCCCTGCGCGAGAAACCGGATGCACCTGCGTTCCGGCTTGTTGTTCCAAATGCTTAGCGAATGGAACCGCGTGCCACAAGTTCGTCACGCCGCGACCTTGCCTCGACGTAAACGTGGCGGCGAGCTGTTGCGACGCCACCGCTTTTCAAAGCTTGCCCGTCATCTCCGGCAGCAAAGTGAACAGGTCTCCCACCAGCCCGTAGTCGGCGATCTGGAAGATCGGCGCTTCCTCGTCCTTGTTGATGGCGACGATGACCTTGGAGTCCTTCATGCCGGCCAGGTGCTGGATGGCTCCCGAGATGCCGCACGCAACGTAGAGCTGCGGCGCCACCACCTTCCCGGTCTGCCCGACCTGCCAGTCGTTCGGTGCGTAGCCGGCGTCGACGGCCGCGCGGCTCGCCCCCACCGCAGCGCCGAGCTTGTCGGCGAGCGGCAGGACGACCTCTTCGAACTTCTCCTTGCTCCCGAGCGCCCGCCCGCCCGAGACGACGATCTTGGCGCTCATCAGTTCGGGACGCTCGCTTTCCGCCAGCGTTTCCTCGACGAAGCTTGAGACGCCCGGATCGCCCGCGGCGTCGATCCGCTCCACGGGCGCCGAGCCGCCTTCGGCCGCCGCGGTGAACGCCGTGACGCGGATAGTCAGCACCTTGATCCGGTCGCTCGACCGAACCGTCTGCACCGCGTTGCCGGCGTAGATCGGCCGCTCGAACGTGTCGGGGCCGAGGATCGCGGTGACGTCCGACACCTGCATCACGTCGAGCAGCGCCGCCGCGCGCGGCAGCACGTTGCGCGTCGTGGTGGTGGACGGCGCGACGATCGCGTCATAACCGGGCGCCAGTTGCACGACGAGGTCGGCGAAGGGCTCGGCCAAACGGTGCGCGAGGCTCGGACCTTCCGCCAGCAGCACCTTGGCGACGCCGGTCAGCCTGGCCGCGGCCTCGGCCGCCGGCGCGGCGTTCTCGCCCGCGACCAGGACATGCACGTCCCCGCCCAGCGCCAAGGCGGCGGTGAGCGCCTTGGCCGTCTGATCCGACAGCGTCGCGTTCTCGTGGTCGGCGATCAACAGCGTCGTCATGTCGTTCTCCTCCTAAAGCACGCCGGCTTTCTAGAGCACGCCGGCTTCGGTGCGCAGCTTGCCGATCAGTTCGTCGACGGAGGCGACCTTGACGCCGGCCGAGCGCTTTGGCGGCTCGACGGTCTTCGTCACCTGCAGGCGCAGCGCCGTGTCGACGCCGTAGTCGGCGGGCGACCGCTCTTCCAACGGCTTCTTCTTGGCTTTCATGATGTTCGGCAGGCTCGCGTAGCGCGGCTCGTTCAAGCGCAGGTCCGTGGTCACGATCGCCGGCAGCTTCAGATCGATCGTCTGCAAACCGCCGTCCACTTCGCGCGTCACGGTGGCGCGGCCGTCCGCCGCCTCCAGGCGGTAGGCGAAGGTGCCCTGCGCCCAGCCGAGCAACCCGGCCAGCATCTGGCCCGTCTGGTTCGCGTCGTCGTCGATCGCTTGCTTGCCGAGGATCACGAGATCGGGCTTCTCGGCCTCGACGACACCCTTGAGGATCTTGGCGACGGCCAGCGGCTCGACCACGCCATCGGCCTTCACCAGGATGCCGCGGTCGGCGCCCATCGCGAGGGCCGTGCGCAGCGTTTCCTGGCTCTGCTGCGGCCCGACCGACACCGCGACGATCTCCTCCACCCCGCCCTTCTCCTTCTGCCGAACCGCCGCCTCCACCGCGATCTCGTCGAACGGGTTCATGCTCATCTTGACGTTGGCAAGGTCCACGCCCGACCCGTCCGCCTTCACCCGGATCTTCACGTTGTAGTCGACGACGCGCTTCACGCAGACGAGGATTTTCATCTCGACCCAGACCCAATCGACCGGCCGCGCCGCGCGACCGCGTTCTCATCGACGATACCTGCCGGCCCGCTTAGCACCGCCACCCTGCCCGCGCAAACGAAGCACCGAGCCGGTTGCGGGCTTGCAACGGCCAACGGCTTGACGCTTCTACTGCCAACCGTCCGGTCGAAGGCAAGCACCTCATGAAACGCCGCATCATCCTCTTTGCGACGGTCGCCGCGGCCCTGGCGCCGCTCGGCGTTTCCGGGCAGGTCGCGACCCGGCCGAGCGGGCCGGACCCGAGCCTGCCGGCGCCGAACCTCGCGCATTCGGCGGAAAAGCGCGCGGTGGTCGTCGGCTGGCGAAACGGCCGCACGCCGAAGGCGCCGGACGGCTTCACCGTACGGGCGTTCGCGACCGGCCTCGACTATCCGCGCTGGATGCACGTCCTGCCGAACGGCGACGTGCTCGTGACGGAAGCGCGGGCGAAGGCGGCCGAGATGTCGGCCGACCGCGGCAAGGGTCCGAGCGCCGACCGCATCACCCTCCTGCGCGACAAGAACAAGGACGGCGTGGCCGACGAGCGATTCGTCCTCGTTTCCAACCTCAACCAGCCGTTCGGCATGGCGGTCGCCGGCGGCAAGCTGTTCGTCGGCAACACGGACGCGGTCGTCAGCTACCCGTTCAAGCCCGGACAAACGAAGATCGAGGCCAGCCCCGAGACCATATTCGCGCTGCCGGCCGGCGGCTACAACAACCACTGGACGCGCAACCTCCTCCTGACGCCCGACCGGCGCAAGCTGCTCGTCACCGTCGGCTCGGCCAGCAACGTCGGCGAGCACGGCTTGACCGAGGAGCGGAACCGCGCCGCGATTCACGAGATCGAGCTCGACGGCTCGGAGCCGCGCATCGTCGCCGGCGGTCTGCGCAACCCGATCGGCCTCGACTACGAGCCGGAAAGCGGCGTGTTGTGGACCGCTGTCAACGAGCGCGATCGGATCGGCGACGACCTCGTGCCCGACTACATCACCAGCGTCCGGGACGGCGGCTTCTACGGATGGCCCTACTTGTATTGGGGCAAGAACCCGGACCCTCGCCTCGAAAGCCAGGACCGAAACCTGATCGAGACGTCGATCGCGCCGGACTACGCGCTCGGCGCCCATACGGCCTCGATGAGCGTCCGCTTCTATCGCGGCGAAGCGTTCCCGGAAGCGTGGCGCAAGGGCGCCTTCGTCGGCCAGCACGGGTCGTGGAACCGCGACGCCTTCTCCGGCTACAAGGTGCTGTTCGTGCCGTTCGAGGGCGGCCGTCCGGTCGGGGAGCCGAAGGACTTCCTCACCGGTTTCGTCGCCGACGAAAGCAAGGCGGAGGTTCACGGCCGCCCGACCGGCGTCGAGGAACTGGCGGACGGCTCGCTGCTCGTCACCGACGACGCGGGCGATACGATCTGGCGGGTGAGCGCCGCGAAGTAGGCTCGACCCAACGCGTCGAGCGCCCGGGACGATCGAGCTCGCCGACGGAACGAGCGGCGGCTGTTCCCGAAGCGGCGCGAGGCGCCGCAGGCGTGTCCGGCTTCGGTGCGGCAAAACTCTAGACCGGAGCATCGTGCGGCGCTTCGCCGCCGCAGCCTCTTGGTCGAGTCGTATGCGTCGCCCGAACATCCTGATCGTCATGGTGGACCAGTTGAACGGGACGCTGTTCCCCGATGGGCCCGCGCCGTTCCTGCACACGCCGCACCTCGCCGCCCTCGCCGCCCGCTCGGTCCGCTTCGCCAACTGCTACACCGCGAGCCCGCTCTGCGCGCCGGCTAGAGCCTCGTTCATGGCCGGCCAGCTGCCGTCGCGCACGCAGGTCTACGACAACGCCGCCGAGTTCGCGTCGGCCATTCCGACCTACGCGCACCACCTGCGGCGCGTCGGCTACCGCACGGTCCTGTCCGGCAAGATGCACTTCGTCGGGCCCGACCAGCTCCACGGCTTCGAGGAACGCCTGACCACCGACGTCTACCCGGCCGACTTCGGCTGGACGCCGGACTACGACAGGCCGGCCGAGCGGATCGACTGGTGGTACCACAACCTCGGCTCGGTGACGGAGGCCGGCGTCGCCGAGATCACCAACCAGCTGGAGTTCGACGACGACGTCGCCCATTTCGCCAGCGCTCGGCTCTACGATCTGGCGCGCGGGCGCGACGACCGGCCGTTCTGCCTGACGGTGTCCTTCAGCCATCCGCACGACCCCTACGTCGCGCGCCGGCGATACTGGGACCTCTACGAGGATTGCCCGGCGCTCGCGCCGCGCGTCGGCCGCCTCGCGGACAGCCAGCAAGACCCGCATTCGCAACGCCTCCTGCGCGCCTGCAACGACGCGGACTATGCCATCACGCCGGAGATGGTCGCCCGCTCGCGCCGCGCCTACTTCGCCAACCTCTCCTACATCGACGACAAGGTCGGCGAGCTCTTCCGCATCCTCGACGCCTGCCGGATGACGGAGAACACGATCGTCGTCTTTACCTCCGACCATGGCGACATGCTCGGCGAGCGCGGCCTGTGGTTCAAGATGAACTTCTTCGAGGGCTCGGCGCGGGTGCCGTTGATCGTCGCCGCACCCGGCCTCGAAGCGGCTTGCGAAACGCGACCGGTCTCGACGCTCGACGTCCTGCCGACGCTCTGCAGCCTCGCCGGCATCGACATGAGCGAGGTCGCATCTTGGACGGACGGCGTGTCGCTGGCCGATCCCGCGACTCGACGCGCTCGGCCGGCCGTGCCGATGGAATACGCCGCGGAAGGGTCGGAGGCGCCGATGGTCGCGCTGCGCGACGGCCGGTTCAAATACGTCCGCTGCGAGCGCGATCCCGATCTGCTGTTCGATCTCGACGCCGACCCGGACGAGTTGTTCAACCTCGCCGTCGATCCGGGTCACGCCGCGACGCTCGCGCGCCTGCGCGCCGACGCCGACGCGCGATGGGATCTCGCCCGTTTCGACGCCGCGGTTCGCGAAAGCCAAGCGCGTCGGCACGTCACCTACGCGGCGCTGCGGAACGGCGCGTATTATCCGTGGGACTATCAGCCGCTGCAACGCGCCTCCGAGCGATACATGCGCAACCACATGAACCTCGACAATCTCGAAGCGTCGCAACGCTTTCCGCGCGGCGAATGAAGCGTCTCCTCAACCCGTGCAGGCCGCGCAAAGACCGGTGATCTCGATCACCGCCCGCTTCGGCTGGAAGCCCCGCGCGGCGGCGAGTCCGATCACCTGCGCCTCGACCGCCGCGTCCGACACTTCCTCCGCCGCGCCGCAGCGCTCGCAGATGGCGAAGGCGATCGCCCGTGAGCCGTGGCAATGCGGGTCGACGCATGCGACGAAGGCATTCAGGCTTTCCAATCGATGGACGAGCCCAGCGGCGGTCAGCTTCTCCAACGCGCGATAGACCTGCAACGGCGCCTTGAAGCCGTCGCCGCGCAGCGCGTCGAGCAGCGCGTAGGCGCCCTGCGGCGCCTCGGCTCGCGCGAGCGCCGCCAGAACGAGCTGCTGGTTGCGCGTCAGCGCCGCCGCGGCATGGTCGTGCGCGTGTTCGTCTTCGCGTCCGGCGCCCATGCCCGCTAGATGGCACCTCGAGCCCCTTCACGCAAACGGCGGCGGCACGCGTCAGACCGTGAGATGCCGGCGGACGTCCGGTCGGTCGAGGTCCTCGGCGACGCCGGCGAACACGACCTCCCCGCGGTCCATGACGTAGACCCGGTCGGCGAGCGCGCGGCAGAAGTCGAGATACTGCTCGACCAGCAGAATCGCGATGCCGGCCTCGTCTTTCAGGAAGCGGATGGCGCGGCCGATGTCCTTGATGATCGACGGCTGGATGCCTTCCGTCGGCTCGTCCAGCACGAGAAGGCGCGGGCGCGTGACGAGCGCCCGGCCGATGGCGAGCTGCTGCTGCTGGCCGCCGGACAGGTCGCCGCCGCGCCGGCCGAGCATGGTCTTCAGCACCGGGAACAGCTCAAAGACGTGGTCGGGGATCGACTTGTCGCGAGCGGCCAACGGCGAGAAGCCGGTCTGCAGGTTCTCCTTCACGGTGAGCAGCGGAAACACCTCCCTGCCCTGCGGCACGAAGCCGATGCCGCGCCGGGCGCGGCTGTAGGGCGCCTGACGGCCGAGCGTCTCGCCGTCGAGCGCGATTGTCCCGGCGCGGATCGGCTGCTGGCCGACCACGGCGCGCAGCAGGCTCGTCTTGCCGACGCCGTTGCGGCCGAGGACGCAGGTGATCTCGCCCTTCCGCGCCTCGATCGACACGCCGCGCAGCGCCTGTGCGGCGCCGTAGAAGAGATCGACGTCGGAGACGGTCAGCATCGGCTTATCGTCCCAGATAGACTTCGACGACGCGCGGGTCAGCGGACACCCGATCGAGCGGCCCTTCGGCGAGAACCGAGCCCTCGTGCAGGCACGTCACCTTGACGCCGAGCTCGCGCACGAAGTGCATGTCGTGCTCCACCACCACGACGGAACGCGTTTCGGCGATCTCGCGCAGCAGCCGGGCGGTTTCAGCCGTTTCGGCGTCCGTCATGCCGGCAACCGGCTCGTCGACGAGGAGAAGTTGCGGGTCCTGAGCCAGCAGCATGCCGATCTCCAGCCATTGCTTCTGGCCGTGGGAAAGGTCGGCGGCGAGCGTTCCGCGTTTGGCGCCGAGGCGCGTCGTTTCCAAAATCTCGCTCAGCCGCGAGCGCTCCGAAACGTTCTTTCGGTGAAGCAAGGCCGAAAACACGCCGCGGCGGCCTGCGAGCGCCAGCCGAAGGTTATCCTCGACCGTGTGGCTCTCGAACACGGTCGGCTTCTGGAACTTGCGACCGATGCCCATCGCAGCAATGTCGGCCTCATCCAAGCGCGTCAGGTCGGTCTCGCCGTCGAAGAATACCTCGCCCGCGTCCGGCTTGGTCTTGCCGGTGATGATGTCCATCATCGTGGTCTTGCCCGCGCCGTTCGGGCCGATGATCGCGCGCATCTCGCCCTTGGCGAGAACGAGGCTTAGGTTGCGGATAGCCTTGAAGCCGTCGAAGCTCTTGGAAACGCCGTTGAGGTAGAGCAGCGTGTCGCGACGGGGTGAGCCGTGCCGCGTCCGCTCCGCCTCGCGCGCGGCCATCGCAGTCGCCCACGGGTGCGGCGAGACGACCGTGCGCTCCGCCGGCGACTGGGGAACGACGTTCACGCCCATCACTCCGCCGGGCTGCCGATTGCCGCGGCCGGCATTGCCTCGACGCCCTTTTCCGCAGCGCGCGAACGGCGACGGTCGCCGATGGCTGCCCAGCCGTGGTCGAGCGTGCCGACGATGCCGCGCGGCAGGAACAGCGTCACCGCGACGAACAGGCCGCCGAGCACGAACAGCCAGTATTCCGGCGCCGCGGCCGTGAAGAAGCTCTTGGCCGCGTTGACGACAAGCGCGCCGACGATGGGACCCAGCAGCGTGCCGCGCCCGCCGACCGCCGCCCAGACCACGACCTCGATCGAGTTCACCGGCGCGAACTCGCCCGGATTGATGATGCCGACCTGCGGCACGTAAAGGGCGCCCGCCACCCCGGCCATCATGGCGGACAGCGTGAAGGCGAACAGCTTCACGTGTTCCGGCCGCCAGCCAAGGAAGCGCGTGCGGCTTTCGGCGTCGCGCACCGCGACCATCAGGAGGCCGAGCTTGGAACGCGTCACCGCGCCGACGACGAGGACGCCGAGCGCCAGCGCTGCGCAGGTCGCCGCTAACAGCGCGAGCCGCGTCGAGCCGGCGGCGATCGGGTGGCCGAGGATGTCCTTGAAGTCGGTGAGCCCGTTGTTGCCGCCGAAGCCCATGTCGTTCTGGAAGAAGGCGAGCAGCAGCGCGTAGGTCATCGCCTGCGTGATGATCGACAGGTAAACGCCGGTGACGCGCGAGCGGAAGGCGAAATACCCGAACACGAGGGCGGGCAGGCCGGGCACCGCCAGCACCATCAGGGCGGCGAACGGGAACCAGTCGAAGCCCTGCCAGAACCAGGGCAAGTCCTTCCAGTTCAGGAACACCATGAAGTCCGGCAGCACCGGGTTGGCGTAGACGCCTCGGTCGCCGATCTGGCGCATCAGGTACATGCCCATCGCGTAGCCGCCGAGCGCGAAGAACGCGCCGTGGCCGAGGCTAAGGATTCCGACGTAGCCCCAGACGAGGTCGAGGCTGAGCGCCAGCAGCGCGTAGCAGAGGTACTTGCCGATGAGTGGCACGACGTAGTCTGGGACGTGGAACGGGCTCGCCGGCGGCAGTTGGTTGGCGAGCGGCACGAGCGCCGCGGCCGCGACGAGCGCTGCGACGATCCACCAGACGCGGGCGCCGAGGAAGCGGACGAACAGCACTCAGCCGGCCTTTCGGGGGACGAAGGCGGATCGGGTCATGCGTCCACGAACCTTCCCTTGAGGGCGAACAGGCCGCGCGGCCGCTTCTGGATGAACAGGATGAGCAGCACCAGCACGACGATCTTGCCGACCACCGCACCGGCGTACGGCTCGATGAACTTGTTGAGGACGCCGAGGCTCATCGCGCCGATCAGCGTGCCCCACAGGTTGCCGACGCCGCCGAACACCACCACCATGAAGCTGTCGATGATGTAACTCTGGCCGAGGTCGGGCGAGACGTTGTCGATCTGGCTGAGCGCGACGCCGGCGACGCCGGCGACCCCGGAGCCGAGCGCGAAGGTCATCGCATCGACCCAGGGCGTGCGGATGCCCATGGCGGACGCCATGCGCCGGTTCTGCGTCACCGCCCGCATCTTGAGGCCCATCGACGTGCGGTTCAGCGCGACGAGCAGGCCCGCGAACACGGCGAGCGCGAAGACGATGATCCACAGCCGGTTCCAAGTGACGGACATCAGGCCGACGTCGAAGGCGCCCGACATCCAGGACGGGTTGCCGACCTCGCGGTTCGTCGGGCCGAAGATCGTCCTGATGCCCTGCTGCAGGATCAGCGAAACGCCGTAGGTGGCGAGCAGCGTTTCCAGCGGTCGGCCGTAGAGGAAGCGGATCAGCCCGCGCTCGATCACGAGGCCGACGAAGCCGGCGACAGCGAACGCCAGTGGCAGCGCCACCGCGAGCGACCAGTCGAACAGGGAGGGGGCGTTCGACCGGATCGCTTCCTGCACGACGAAGGTCGTGTAGGCGCCGAGCATCACCATCTCGCCGTGCGCCATGTTGATGACGCCCATGACGCCGAAGGTGATGGCCAGGCCGATCGCGGCGAGCAGCAGGACGGAGCCGAGCGACAGGCCGTACCAGACGTTTTGCGCGGCGCCCCAGAGCACGATCCGCGACTCGATGGAGGCGATGCCGCTCGCCGCCGCCTTCGCCAAAGCGGGATCGGACGCGGTTGCGAGCGCCGACAGCGTCACCAGCGCCGGCCGGTCGCCGCTCGCGGCGACCACCGCCGCCGCATCGACCTTCTCGGCGCTCGGCCGGTCGGACTTCAGCACCGCCGCCGCCCGCGCCTGCTCAAGACGCGCCTCGATCGCCGGATCGTTCTCGCGCGCGATCGCCGCGTCGAGGAGCTCGATCTGTTCGGGGGTGACGCCCGCGAAGAGGTTGGTCGCGGCCGCGAGACGCCGCACTGGATCGGGCGAGGCGAGCGTCAGGGAACCGATGGCCTCATTGACGACAGTGCGGATCGAGTTCTTGACCCGGACCTTCTCCAACGCGGTTTTCGGCGCCGGCCCGAGCGGCTCGCCGGTCAGCGCGTCGAAAGTGTCGAGCTTCGCGCCGGAGCCGCGGGCGATCAGCACCGTCCCGTCCGATTTGCGGACGTGAAGCGCGCCGTCGGCCAGCGCGCGCAGGGCGGTCGCGACGGCCGGGTCGCCGGTCGCGGCGAGCGCCCGGACGGTCGCCTCCGTTTGGTCGAAGCTCCTCTTGCCTGCAAAGTCGGCGATCGCCGCCCGCGGGTCGCCGTCCTGGGCCAACGCGCCGGACAAGCTCGCGAACAGGACGACCGCGCCGATGGCGGCGAGCCGGAATAGTATGACCAGTCGCAAGGGGCGCAGTCCGTTTCGTTCGAGGGGGAGCGGGGCGGCCGGGAGGAGCAGCCGCCCCGCTCTGTGCCTACGCCGGGGAGAAGCGGCGCGGCAGTTGGATCGGTGCGGGCCGGGTCAGTTCGCGGCCGCCGTCGCGCTCGCGCCGCCGCACTTGCCGGTCTGGGTGTTGAAGTTGCCGCAGTTCATCGGCTTGCGCCAATCGGCGATCAGCGGCGCCGACTCCGGCAGGAAGTCCGACCATTCGTCGCCGAGCACGAGGCCGGGCGTCTCGTAGACCACCTCGAACTGGCCGTCGTCCTGGATCTCGCCGATCAGCACCGGCTTGGTGATGTGGTGGTTCGGCCCCATCGAGGAGTAGCCGCCCGACAGGTTCGGCACCGACACGCCGACCATGGCGTCGATCACGGCGGCGGGCTCGACCGTGCCGGCCTTCTCCACCGCCTTCACCCACATGTTGAAGCCGATGTAGTGCGCCTCCATCGGGTCGTTGGTGACGCGCTTGTCGTTCTTGATGAAGGCCTTCCAGCTCTCGATGAACGCCTCGTTCGCCGGGTTGTCGACCGATTGGAAGTAGTTCCAGGCCGCGAGGTGGCCGACGAGCGGCTTGGTGTCGATGCCGGCCAGTTCCTCCTCGCCGACTGAGAAGGCCATCACCGGGATGTCCTCGGCGGACACGCCCTGGTTGGCGAGCTCCTTGTAGAACGGCACGTTGGCGTCGCCGTTGACGGTCGACACCACGGCGGTCTTCTTGCCGGCCGCGCCGAACTCCTTGATGGCGGAAACCTCGGTCTGCCAGTCCGAGAAGCCGAACGGCGTGTAGTTGACCTTGATATCTTCCGCAGCGACGCCCTTGGCCTTCAGGTAGGCTTCGAGGATCTTGTTGGTGGTGCGCGGGTAGACGTAGTCGGTGCCTTCCAGCACCCAGCGCTCGACGCCCTCGTTCATCAGATAGTCGACGGCCGGGATGGCCTGCTGGTTCGGCGCGGCGCCGGTATAGAAGACGTTGCGCTCCGACTCCTCGCCCTCGTACTGCACCGGGTAGAACAGGATCGAGTCCAGTTCCTTGAACACCGGCAGGACGGACTTGCGCGACACGCTCGTCCAGCAGCCGAACACCGCCGCCACCTTGTCCTGCGCGATGAGCCCACGAGCGCGCTCGGCGAACAGCGGCCAGTCGGAGGCCGGATCGACCACGACGGCTTCCAGTTTCTTGCCGAGCAGGCCGCCCTTCCTGTTCTGCTCCTCGATCAGCATGAGCATAGCGTCCTTCAACGTCGTCTCCGAGATCGCCATCGTCCCCGATAAAGAATGCAGGACGCCGACCTTGATCGTCTCGCCGCCTTCCTGAGCGAAGCCGCCGCTGGTACCCACCGCAAGCGCTGCGGCGCCGAGCGCCCAAGATCTGATGTTCATCATGCCCCTGATCTCCGAACCGGCCTCTCACGGGCCACGGTGTCGTCAGGGCAAGCTTTGTGCCAACTTGGTCGGAGGCCGCGACACCCTTGGACAAGCGCTTTCGCTTCCCTGCCATTCAGCGGCACCGCATCGTTGAATGCGACGATTCTGCGCCGACTGACACAATTTTAGTCAGACAAGAACGGCTGTCGTAATTTTAAGCGCCGGCCCGAGCACGATGGGTGAAACCTGACATCTGGCATTATCGAGTCTGACAGTTGACGCGTGTTATATTATAACATATCGACTGCCTGGAATGGTTGCCGGGATAACTGGCAGTCTGGAGCTTCGGCGTGGTGGACCGCCCTTCAAACCCTTTCCGATCCATCATGACCGCGCCCGCAACGGTGCGTGTCGCCGGCGCGCTCGTCGCGCTGATCGGTCTTTGGGCGGCGATCCTCTGGTCGGTGGCGTTGCCGTGAGCGTGCCCGCGCTGACGCTGGAGAACGTGACGGTCGCCTACGGCCGCCACCCGGCCGTGCATCATCTGTCCGGCAGCTTCGCGCCCGGCAGCCTCACCGGCATCGTCGGGCCGAACGGCGCCGGCAAGTCGACGCTGATGCGCGCGATAATGCGTCAGATGCCCCTATCGACCGGCCGGATCGCCTGGAACGGCCTTCAGCCGTGCGATGTCGGCTACCTGCCGCAAGCGGCCGAGATCGACCGGACGTTTCCCATCACCGTCGCCGACATGGTGGCGCTCGGCGCTTGGCGCACGACCGGCTTGTTCGGTCGCCTCGACCGGCGCGGCAGGCAGGCCGCGCGCGAGGCGTTGCACGTCGTCGGCCTCGAAGGCTTCGAGCGGCGTCCGATCGGCGAGCTTTCGGCCGGCCAGTTCCAGCGGGTGCTGTTCGCCCGGCTGCTCGTGCAGGACGCCAAGCTGGTGCTTCTCGACGAACCCTTCGCGGCGTTGGACGCGCGCACGACGCACGATCTGCTTGCCGTCATCCGGCGCTGGCACGGCGACGGACGGACGGTGCTGGCCGTCGTGCACGACGTCGCCCAGGTCCGCGAGCATTTCCCGCAAACGCTGCTCGTCGCCCGCGAGCCGATCGGTTGGGGACCGACCGACGAGGTGCTGACGGCCGACAACCTGTTTCGGGCCCGCACCATGGCCGAGCGTTGGGACGACCATGCCGGGCCGTGCCGGACCGCCGACGCGCCGCGCCGCGCCGCATGATTCTCTACGATGCGCTCGTCGCGCCCTTCGTCGATTACGGCTTCATGCGGCGCGCTTTGGTCGCCTGTTTCGCGCTCAGCCTCGGCGCCGGGCCGATCGGCGTGCTCCTGGTGCTGCGCCGCATGAGCCTCGTCGGCGACGCTCTCAGCCACGCCGTTCTGCCGGGCGCGGCTGTGGGCTTTCTCGTCGCCGGGTTCTCGCTGCCGGCGATGGGTCTCGGCGGTTTGGTCGCCGGGCTCGCGGTCGCCGGACTCGCCGGCCTCGCCAGCCGCGCGACGACGCTGCGCGAGGACGCGAGCTTCGCCAGCTTCTACCTGATCTCGCTCAGCCTCGGCGTGCTCATCGTCTCGCTGCGCGGCTCGAACATCGACCTCCTGCACGTCCTGTTCGGCACGATCCTGGCGATCGACACGCCGGCGATCCTGCTCATCGGAGCCATCGCGAGCTTCACGCTTCTCGTCGTCGCCCTGTTCTATCGCTCGCTCGTCGCGCAGTCGGTCGACCCGAGCTTCCTTCGCGCTGTCGGCGCACCCGACGGCCTGTTCCATTTCCTGTTCCTGTTCCTGGTCGTCATCAACCTCGTCGCCGGCTTCCAGACGCTCGGCACCCTGATGGCGGTCGGCCTGATGATGCTGCCGGCTTCCGTCGCGCGGCTGTGGACCGGACGGTTGCCGGCGATGCTGCTCGTCAGCGCCGCGGTCGCCTTCGCGTCCGGCTACGCCGGCCTCGTCCTGTCGTTCAGCTTCGGCGTCGCCTCCGGTCCCGCGATCCTGCTGACGGCCGGGACGATCTACGTCCTGTCGCTCGTCTTCGCCCCGGGCGGCGCGCTCGCCCGAGCCCGCCCCCGTCGGCGTCACGCCTCCGCATGAGAAGGAAAGGTCGCGAAGCCATGCGCAAGCCCATTCTCGGCATCCTCCTCGCCGGCGTCGTCGCGGCGACCGGCACGCCGGCTTCGGCCAAGGATCTGAAGGTCGTCGCGAGCTTCAGCGTCCTCGGCGACGTCGTCGGCCGCGTGGGCGGCGACCGCGTCGAGGTCATGACGCTCGTCGGCCCGAACGCCGATCCGCACGAATACGAACCCGCGCCCAACGACGCGCGGCGCCTGCGCGCGGCCGACCTCGTGTTCGTCAGCGGTCTCGGCATGGAAGGCTGGATGGACCGCCTGATCGCCGCGGCTGGGACCAAGCTCGCGCCGGTGGTCGCGTCGTCCGCGATCACGCCGCGCGAGATGCCGGCGGAAGCCGCGGCCGGTGCGGAGCACGACCACGATCACGGCGGCGCCGACGGGCACGGCCATGCCGCCGCGCAGGACTCGGCCGCCGCGCACGATCACGGTCGCGAAGACCCGCACGTCTGGAACGATCCGCGCAACGTCGAGCGCTGGGTGCAGGTGATCGAGGCGGCGCTCGCGAAGGCGGACCCGGAAGACGCGGCGGTGTTCCAACGGAACGCCGCCGCTTACACCGCCGAATTGAAGGCTCTCGACGCCCATGCCCGCGCCGCCATCGGCCGGACACCGAGGCAGGACCGTCGCATCCTGACGAGCCACGACGCCTTCGGCTACTTCGGCGACGCCTACGGCGTCACCTTCCTGTCGCCGCTCGGCCTGTCCACGGAAAGCGAGGCGTCCGCGGCGGGCATCGCACGACTGATCGACCAGATCCGGGCGGAGAAGGTCTCGACCTACTTCCTCGAAAGCTCCAACGATCCGCGGTTGGTTCGCCAGATCGCGGAGGCGACCGGCGCCCGGCCGGGCGGCGAGCTCTTCGTCGAATCGCTGTCGGACCCAAGAGGTCCGGCTTCGACCTACGCGGCGATGTTCCGCCACAACGTCGACCTCATCGCGCGCGCCCTCGCTCCCACGAACTGAGACCGCGGCTCGACTGCGATCGGCAGGACCGGGACGGGTTGACTCGCTCCATCAGCAAAGCGGTTTCGTTCCGGTAATCCGCTATGGTATCGCTGCGCGAACGGCTCGACCGGCGCGGCGCACCCGCGCCGGTCGAATCTCCATGATGAGGCGCTCCTCTGCATCTCGACGACACCACGATCGAAATTCCCTCGCCGACCGCTGCCGATCTCGGCGTCGCGACGGGAGCGGCAGCGGCCGTCGAGCCTGGACCGGTTCTCGTCACCGGCGCCGGCGGCTTTCTCGGCTCGGCCCTCGTCCGCTGTTTCCGGGGTGCCGGCTTTCCGGTGCGCGCGCTCGTCCGGCCGCGCAGCGACCGCGGCAACCTGGATCTTGCCGATCTCGACGTCGTGGAAGGCGACCTTGCCGACGCCGCCTCCCTCGCCCGCGCGGTCGCCGGGATGCGCTACCTCGTGCACGCGGCCGCCGACTACCGGTTGTGGGCGCGTGACCCCGGCGACCTTCACCGCACCAACGTCGACGGCACCCGCCGCATCATGGATGCTGCGTCGAAGGCCGGCGTCGAGCGCGCGGTCTATACGAGCAGCGTCGCCGTCCTGAAGCCGCCCGGGGCGTCGGGCGGCCGCTCCACCGAACTCGACGGCGCCACGCCGGCCGAGGCGATCGGTCCCTACAAACGCTCCAAGACCGAGGCCGAGGCCGTGGTTCGGGCCATGGCGGCGGACGGCCTGCCGGTCGTGATCGTCAACCCCTCGACGCCGATCGGTCCGCGCGACGCCAAGCCGACGCCGACCGGCCGGGTGATCCTGGAAGCCGCGCTCGGGCGAATGCCCGCTTTCGTGGACACCGGCCTGAACCTCGTCCACGTCGACGATGTCGCCGTCGGTCATCTGCTGGCGCTCTGGCACGGCCGGGTCGGCGAGCGCTACATCCTTGGCGGCGAGAACGTCGCGCTGGCCGACATGCTCGCCGAGATTGCGCGACAGCGCGGTCGCCGGCCGCCCCGGGTTCGGCTGCCGGTCGGTCCGCTGATGCCGCTCGCCGCCGTCGCCGAAGGCGTCGCGCGCCTCACCGGACGTGCGCCGTTCGTCACGATGGACTCGCTTCGCATGGCGCGGCACAGCATGTTCTTCGACGACGCGAAGGCGCGGCGCGAACTCGGCTACCGCAGCCGCCCGTGGCAGGAAGGCATCGCCGACGCGCTCGATTGGTTCGGCCGGGCGGGACGGCTGGCATGATTTTGACCGCCCTCGCCGCCTTGTCGCTCGCCATCTGGCTCTACCTTCTGTTTGCTCGCGGCGGCTTCTGGCGCTTGGCGCCCGACATGCTGCCCGTTTCCGATCTCCCGACCACCGTCACCCCGCCCTCGGTGCTGGCGGTCGTGCCGGCGCGCAACGAGGCGGACACGATCGTCCGAACGCTGCCGACGCTGCTCGCGCAGGACTATCCAGGTGTTTTCCGCGTGCTCCTCGTCGACGACAACAGCGCGGACGGGACCGCCGAAACGGCGACGCGAACGGCCGCGGATTGCACGAAGGGCGATCGCCTCGCCGTGCTGTCCGGCGCGCCTTTGCCCCGCGGTTGGACCGGCAAGGTCTGGGCGATGCAGCAGGGACTCGAATGGGCCGGCCGCCAGGATCCGGCGCCGGACCTCCTGTTGTTCACCGATGCCGACATCTCCTACCCCCCGGATGGTCTGTGCCGGTTGGTCGCCCAACGGGAACGCGCGGGGTCGGTGCTCACGTCCGCGATGGTGCGGCTGCGGGCGGCAAGCTTAGCGGAGCGGCTTTTGGTGCCGGCCTTCGTGTTCTTCTTCCGCATGCTCTACCCGTTCCGCTGGGTGTCCGACCCGACGCGCACCCGCGTTGCGGCTGCGGCCGGGGGCGCGATGCTCGTCCAACGGTCGACGCTGCAGGGGGCGGGCGGCCTCGCCTCGATCCGAAACGCCTTGATCGACGACTGCGCCCTCGGACGGTTGATGAAGGCGCGCGGCCCGCTCTGGCTCGGGCTGGCCTCCGACATCGAAAGCGTTCGCGCTTATCCGCGCGTCGACGACATCCGGCGCATGGTGGCGCGCTCGGCCTACGCGGAACTGCGCCATTCGCCGGCGCGCCTCGCGGTCGCGCTCGCCGGCCTCGCGCTCGTCTTCGTTGTGCCGCCGCTCGCCTTGATGTTCGGGTCCGACTCCGCCCGGTGGCTCGGGCTCGCCGGCTTTGCCGCGATGACCCTCGCCTTCGCGCCGATCGTGCGTTTCTATCGCCTGCCCGTTTGGACGGCGCTGACCCTGCCCGCGATCGCAGCGATCTACGCCGCGTTCACGCTCGATTCGGCCGCGCAGCATTGGCGCGGCCGCGGTGGCGTGTGGAAGGGGCGGGTCGCCGGCGGCGCCGAGGAAACGGCCGCAACATGACGATCGACGCCGTCTCCTCCGGCAAGACGCACCGCGACGAAAACTTCCCGGTCGCCTCGTGGCTCGTCGCCGCTCGTCATCGGCCGGCGATCATGGCCTTCTACCGCTTCGCGCGCGCGGCGGACGACATCGCCGATTCGTCGGTTCTCGATCCCGCCGAGAAGTTGCGCCGCCTCGACGCGATGGGCGCAACGCTGGATGGCGGCGCAGCCGCAGCGGATGCCGTGCCGCTGCGAGCGGTGCTAGCCGAGCGCGACCTTCCGGCCGTCCACGCCCGCGACCTCCTCGCCGCCTTCCGGCTGGACGTGACCAAGACGCGGTACCGCGACTGGCAGGACCTGATGGATTACTGCGCGCTGTCGGCCATGCCAGTCGGGCGCTTCGTGCTCGACGTCCACGGCGAGGCTCGATCGACGTGGCCGGCCTCGGACGCGCTTTGCGCGGCGTTGCAGGTCATCAACCACCTGCAGGACTGCGGAAAGGACCGCGCGGCCTTGGATCGCGTTTATCTGCCGCTCGACACGCTCGTCGCTCACGGCGCCGCGGTGGCGGACCTGGATGCCAAAAGGGCCAAGCCGGAGCTTCGCCTCGCGATCGCCGACCTTGCCCGACGAACCAGCGAGCTTCTCGAAAGCAGCGCTCCGTTCGCTCGGCAAATCGCCGATAAGCGGCTCGGCTGCGAGGTGGCGGTGATCCAGCGTCTCGCCGAAACGCTCTGCGCCCGCCTCGAACGGCGCGATCCGTTGTCGGAGCGGGTGCATCTGTCGAAAGCGGGCGTCGCAGTGCGGACGGCCTCCGCGGCCGCCGCCGCGCTGCTTGTCCGGATGCGCTCGGGCACCAGGCCGCCGCAGCTGCGCGGAGCGCGGCCGTGACGCTGGAGTTGCACCGGTCCGGCGCCGCGGCGTCGTCACCGTCCGCGCGGCCTGCGATCGAGGCGCCGGTCAAGAGTTCCTTCTACGCCGGCCTTCGCATCCTGCCGCGCGAGCAGCGCCAGGCGATGTACGCGATCTACGCGTTCTGCCGCGCCGTCGACGACGTCGCCGACGGCACCGGAC
>CAXUCL010000015.1:505-30536 GCA_964249395.1 uncultured Rhizobiaceae bacterium | reverse complement strand
GTCCGCGGCTGCGCGCCATCCGTCTGCGCCGTGGCGGACGGTGTCGTGGCCGGCGGCCCGAGCGGCGGCAGCGGCGTCGCGATCACGCCGTCGTCTTCCGGCATCGAGCCGTCTTCCTGGCCGAGCCGCGAGAAGGCCGAAGCCGACGCAAGCGTGCCGAACAGGACGACGCCCGTCAGGAGCGCGGCCGCGAAAGCGTGAGGACGTGTCATGAATGGTGTCTCCGGCCGATCCGCCGCGTCGGGCGGAGTGCCGTCAATGCAGGCTGCGGTCGAGGCGGAACTCGCCCTGCTCGATGCGCTCGCGCAAGCTGTCGACGATGCGGAGCACCTTGCCCTCGCCATGCAGGCGCACGAGTTCGGTCAAGGCCGTGGCGATGGCGGTTTCGGCCAGGATCTCCGGTCCGATGCCGTCCGACATGCCGTCGGCCCAGGCTTCGTTGTGATATTCGAAGGCGACTTGCTTCTTTTCTGCCTCGATCATCGCGTCGAGATCAGCGCTCTGCAAATCGACCATCAGAATTCCCCTCTCATTCGACCGTTCGGCTTCATGCGTCGTTAAGGTCCTACCACGATCGGGAGCCGCCGTTTCCCTCGAATGGTCCCGATCGTTACCGGAGCGTTAATTTCCGAAGCGCACGGAAAGGTCGCGGCTGAGGGCGGCCCCCTCGGTCTGATAGTTGGCGACGGCGAGCCGCGCCGCCGGCGTGCAGCGCCGGTAGACGGACGCGAAGGAGCGATAGCCGCCGTTGAAGCTCGCGATCAGCAGCCGCTTGTCGGGCTCGACCGGCGACTGCGTCGCGATCAGGTCGTTCATGCGGTCGCGCCAAGCCCCGGCGTCCGGATCGCCGCACAGTTGGCGCAGGAAATGCACAGAACCGAGGATCGACGCCAGACGGGTCAGCGGCTTCATGTAGGGGGCGTTCGACGGCGCCTGCGGCGCTTGTGCAGGCGCTGCCGCCTCCTCTGGTGGCTTGGCCGCCTGCGCCGCGGCGGTCGCGGGCAAAGCTTGCGCCGCCAAACCGGCGACGAGGCAACCCAGTAGTTTTTGGCGCATCGGCGTCATCAGGATGCAGTTCTTTCACCCGCGTTAAGGCGAAAACAAGGTTCTCTCGGATCGTCCCGGCGCGATCGCCGCACCGATGCGTCGTTCGGGCAACAGATCGAGGGGTTGGAGTCGCCTCACAGACCGAGAAGATGGTCGCGATAGGCGCTTTCCACCACGTCGCGAAGGCCACGCGTCAGTTGCCCGGCCTTCGCCAGTTCATGCAGGGCACCGATCTCGACGAAGCCGACCTGCCCGGCATCGTCCCCGGCGATCGGTTCGACCGATGGCGCGAGCGCTTCCGCCGCGCGGTGGACCGCGATCACGACGTGAACGTCCGGCTCGATCGCCTCGTGCAGACAAGCGAAGGCGAAGCGGTCGATCCGCAGTCCCGTTTCCTCGACGACCTCGCGGGCGATCGCGTCCGCCAGCGTTTCGCCGAACTCCACCTTGCCGCCCGGCAGGCTGAGCAGGCCGGCGAACGGCGCGCGGGCCCGCTCCACGAGCAAGACGGCGCCGGCGCGAAAGATGCAGGCGGAAACGCCCAGGGTCGGTCGTTCGTTCATGCGGCCAAACTGGACGCACGCCTGCCGGCGGCAAGGCGGAGCCGCCGCGTCCGGCTCCCGGCATATCCGGCGCCGGCAACGCCCTCCGCGGTCGCGCGGACGGACCGGTCAGTCGTGGTAGGTGCCGGTCCGGCGCGTTTCCGCGAGCTTGCCCGTCTTGCGGAAGGACTGATTGGCCGCGGCGATCGCGGCGATGCCGATCTCACGATACTTGGCGAGAAGATCGACCTCCTTCTCGCGTTCGCGCTTCGAACGGAACTGGACGACGTTTTTCGACATGGGTCATGCTTTCGGATTGGTAGGCGAGGCGCCCGCTGCGAGGGTCAGCAAACCCTGCGATTGGGACAGCTTAACGGCGTGACCTGAACATAACCTAAACGTGGATAATCGAATCTTTATTCGGCGAACGAGCGTGGCGAGCCGATCACAGCGTTTGCGGGCATAGCGAATATTTATCGTCGTTGCATTTCGTGATCGCGGTTTGCTTTCGCGTTGGAATGTCGGTAGCGGCAGCGCCGAGCCGGCGAAGCCGACCGGCCGGACGGAGTGGACGGAATGGGCGACGGGGCGCCGGCGGCGCGGCTGACGAACACGCTGACCCGGACGAAGGAGACGCTTCGTCCGCTCGACTGGCGGGAGGGCTCCACGGTGCCGGAGGCCGAGCGGCGGGTGCGCATGTACGTCTGCGGGCCGACCGTCTACGACTTCGCCCACATCGGCAACGCGCGGCCGGTGATCGTCTTCGACGTGCTGTTCCGCCTGCTGCGCCATCTCTACGGCGCGAAGGCCGTCACCTACGTCCGCAACATCACGGACGTGGACGACAAGATCAACGCGCGGGCCGCGCGGGACTTCCCGGACCTGCCCTTGAACCAGGCCATCGCGCGCGTCACGGGGGCGACCGCCGACCGGTTCCGCGCCGACGCCGCCGCGCTCGGCTGCCTCGTGCCGACGCACGAGCCGCGCGCCACCGCCTTCGTCACCGCGCGCGACGACGGCCTGCCGGATATGGTGTCCACGGTCGAGACGCTGATCCGCCGCGGCCACGCCTACGAGGCGGGCGGCGAGGTGCTGTTCGACGTGTCCTCGATGCCGGACTACGGCGCGCTGTCGCGTCGGTCGCTGGACGAGCAGAAGGCCGGCGCGCGAGTGGCGGTGGACGCGCACAAGCGCAACCCTGCCGACTTCGTGCTGTGGAAGCTGTCGAGCGAGGCCGAGCCGGGGTGGCCGAGCCCCTGGGGGCGGGGACGTCCCGGCTGGCACATCGAATGCTCGGTGATGTCGCACGCCTATCTCGGGCAAACCTTCGACATCCATGGCGGTGGCCTCGACCTCATCTTCCCGCACCACGAGAACGAGATCGCCCAGTCGCGCTGCGCCCACGGCACGGACGGCATGGCGGAGGTCTGGATGCACAACGGCTTCGTGCAGGTCGAGGGCCGGAAGATGGCGAAATCCGAGGGCAACTTCGTCACCGTCCGCGACCTACTCGAAACCGAGGCGTTCGGCGGCCGGCGCTGGCCGGGCGAGGTACTGCGCCTCGCGATGCTGATGACGCACTACCGCGAGCCGATCGACTTCTCGGTGAAGCGCCTGGAGGAAGCGGCGGACCTTCTCGCCGCCTGGCGGCGGGCGGCGGAGTCGGGCGGCGGTGAGGGGCGGCCGAGCGACGCCTTCGTCGCGGCGCTGTGCGACGACCTGTCGAGCGCCGACATGCTGACCGAGCTGCACCGCTTGCGCCGTTCCGATCCCGCGGCGCTCCGCGCGAGCCTTGCCTTGATCGGCGTCGACCTCGACGCGATTGGCATCGCGCTCGCGGTCCCCGAAGCCGAGATCGAAGCCAGCATCGCCGACCGGCTCGCTTTGTTGAAGGCGAAGGACTTCGCCGCCGCCGATGCGATGCGCGCCGCGCTGCTAGAAAAGGGCATCCAGCTCAAGGACGGCAAGGACGCCGCGACCGGTGAGCGCGTCACGACGTGGGAGGCGATCGGATGAGCGAATGCAACTTTTCAGCGTGGTCAGTCTGTGGGGGCTGATGATTAAGATTGAACCTGGAAGCGCCGTCATCCGCGGCGACGTGCGCCGGCTGCGGCGAGGATTGCTCGACGGCCGGCTCGTTGAGTTGGCCGTGCCGGCGGACCATGCTTTCGCGGTCGGCAACCTGCCGTTTATCCATGCCGACCCGTTCGACCGGTTGTTGACCGCGCGGGCCCATGCCGAAGGTTTGACGCTCTTGACCGCCGATGCCGTCGTCGCGCGCTGTCCCGGCGCGATCCGGAAGGTATGAGCGAAACCAAGCTCTACCCGTCGGTCGAGCCCTACGCCGCCGGCCGGTTCGCCGTCGGCGACGGACACGACCTCTACTGGGAGCGATGCGGCACGCCAGGCGCCAAGCCCGCCGTTTTTTTGCACGGCGGGCCAGGCAGCGGAACCATGCCCTTTCACCGCCGCTTGTTCGACCCGGCGCGCTACGACGTGCTGCTGTTCGACCAGCGCGGGGCGGGGCGCTCGACGCCGCAGGGCGGGCTGCAGGCCAACACCACGCCGCACCTCGTCGCCGACATCGAAGCCTTGCGCGAGCTGGCAGGCGTCGAGCGCTGGCTCGTGTTCGGCGGATCCTGGGGCGCGACCCTGGCGCTCGCCTATGCCGAGACCCACCCGGCGCGCGTGTCGGCCCTGGTGCTGCGCGGCGTGTTCACGGGCACGGCTGCCGAGGTCGACTGGTTCTACCGACCGGGTGGTGCGAGCCTGATCTTTCCGGATCATTGGGCGGACTTCCTGATGCCGCTCGCCGCCGACGAGCGGGACGATCCGGTCGCGGGGTTCCACCGCCATCTGTCCGATCCGGACGAAACCGTGCGCCGCCGCGCCGCCGCGGCTTGGGTCGGCTGGGAGCGGCGGCTCGTTTCGCTGCGCGGCGGTCCGGCAGGCCAGCCGCCGAGCGATGCCGGACCATCGACGGTCGGCTTCGCGCGGATCGAGAACCACTACGCGTGGCATCGCTTCTGGCTGGAGGAAGGCCAACTTCTGCGCGAGGCTCGCAAGCTTTCCGCCACTCCCGGCACCATCGTACAAGGCCGCTGGGACATGGTGACGCCGCCGTCCACCGCCTTCGCCCTCGCGAAGGCCTGGCCGGAGGCCGACTTGCGGATCGTCGAGAGCGCGGGGCACGCCGTGTCGGAGCCCGGCATCGCAGGCGAACTCGTCGCCGCGACCGATCGTTTCGCGGCCGAAGGAGGGTTGAAATGAGCCTAGAGAACCAGCCGTTCCACACCGGCGGTTGTCAGTGCGGCGCGGTGCGCTTTCGCGTGCCTGGGGCGCTCGGGCGGGCGTCGATCTGCCATTGCCGCATGTGCCAGAAGGCGTTCGGCGGCTTCTTCGCGCCGCTCGTCAACGTCGATCGGGTGGAATGGACGAAGCGCGAGCCCGCGCGTTTCCAGTCCTCGAACCACGTCGCGCGCGGCTTCTGTCCGGCCTGCGGCACGCCGCTGACCTACGAGGCGCCGGACGGCTTGGCGCTCGCGGTCGGCGCCTTCGACGACCCATCCGCGATCGCGCCGGAAATCCAGTTCGGCACCGAAGCCAAGCTCGCCTTCGTCGACCGGCTTCCAAGCCTTCCGTCGCGCGATACGCTGGACGATGTCGCCGCTGCGCCGTTCATGGCCGACGTGGTGTCTTTCCAGCATCCCGATCACGAAACGGACGACGGCCGGCAATGAACGACCTCCGGCCGCTCTACCCGCCGATCGAGCCGTACGCGGCGGGTCGTCTCGACACGGGGGAAGGGCACGAAATCTACTGGGAGCGCTGCGGCACGCCGGGCGCCAAGCCGGCGGTGTTCCTCCATGGCGGCCCCGGCGGCGGGTCGATGCCGATGCACCGACGGTTCTTCGACCCGGCGCGCTACGACGTTCTTCTGTTCGACCAGCGCGGCTGCGGCCGCTCCACGCCGCACGCCTCGCTCGACGCCAACACGACCTGGCACCTCGTCGCCGACATCGAACGGCTGCGGGAGATGGCGGGTCACGAGCGATGGCTGGTGTTCGGCGGCTCGTGGGGCTCGGCGCTGGCGCTCGCCTATGCCGAAACGCACCCGGAACGCTGCACCGAGCTCGTGCTGCGCGGCATCTTCACGCTGCGCCGCTTCGAGCTCGAATGGTACTATCAGGACGGGGCGTCGAAGCTGTTTCCGGAAAAATGGGAGCGGTTCCTCGAACCCATTCCGGCGGGTGAACGAGGCGACATGATTGCCGCCTACAACCGGCGGCTGACCAGCGACGATCCTGCGGTCCGCATCGAAGCGGCGCGCGCCTGGAGCCGCTGGGAGGGCGAGACCCTGACGCTCGTGCCCGACCGAAGCGTCAGCGACGCGTTCCACGACGACCGGTTCGCGCTGGCCTTCGCGCGGATTGAGAACCACTACTTCGTCCACGGCGGCTGGCTGGAGGAAGGGCAACTGCTCCGCGACGCGCCGGCCCGCCTCGCGGGCATCCCGGCTGTGATCGTGCAAGGGCGCTACGACATGGCGACGCCTGTCGCCACCGCCTGGCACCTGCACCTCGCGCTGCCGGCGGCCGAGTTCCATCTCGTCGAGGACGCCGGCCATGCGGCGAGCGAGCCGGGCATCCGCGACCGGCTGGTTCGCGCGACGGACGCCTTCGCCGCATCAGCGGCGTGAATGGCTCGCATCACGCGAAAGCGGGTGTCGAGGCCGGCGCCGGCGCGCTAGAAGCGCGGCAGGTCCCGCGAGCCCTCTGCCCATGCCGCCTGCATCCACCGAAATCTCGCGCGGCTTTCTCTACGCCATTTCCGCCTACCTGCTCTGGGGATTGATTCTCCCCGTCTACATGAAGGCGTTGAGCCACGTGCCGCCGCTGGAAACCGTCGGCCACCGCATCGTCTGGTCGGTGCCGGTGGCGGCCGTGATCCTCTGGTGGGGCGGTCAGCTCCGGCCGGCGCTCGCCAAGCTGCGCTCGCCCCGCGTCGTCGGGTTGGCCGCGATCACCGCCGTTCTCATCACGCTGAACTGGGCGACCTACGTCTACGCGATCGTGACGAACCGTGCGGTCGACGCCGCGCTCGGCTACTACATCAACCCGCTCGTCAACGTCGCGCTCGGCGCTGTCTTCCTCGGCGAGCGGCCGAAGCGGCTGCAGTTCGTCGCGATCCTGCTCGCGGTGCTGGCGGTGGCGATCCTCACCGTCCAGGCCGGCGGCCTGCCGTGGATCGCGATCGTGCTGGCGCTGAGCTTCGGTGGCTACGGGCTCCTGCGCAAGACGCTGCCGCTCGGGCCGGCGGAAGGCTTCTTCCTTGAAGTGACCATCCTCACGCTGCCGGCGTTGGCGCTCGTCGCCGTCGCGGCGCCGGCCGGTTCGCGCCCATTCGTTCCGGAAGGCGCCGATCTCGCGCTGCTCCTCGGGTCGGGCGTCGTCACCGCGCTGCCGCTGATCCTGTTTGCCGCAGGCGCCAAGCGCCTCGACCTCGCGACGCTCGGCATCCTGCAATACGTCGCACCGACGATGATCTTCCTGTGCGCCGTGTTCCTGTTCGGCGAACCTTTCTCGCGCTGGCAACTCGTCGCCTTCGCGCTGATCTGGACGGGCGTCGCCGTCTACGTCTGGTCGCTGATCGGCAACAACCGCGGTCGTCGCCGAAACGGCGCCGTCACGGAAGACGAGACTGCGAGCGTGGTGTGACCGCAGCTCACATCCGCTCGATGATCGCCGGCTCGCCGCCCCAGCCGGCGACCGGCGGCGCGTGACGCAGCAGCGCCGGGACGATGTCCTCCGGCCGGTCCACGACGATGGGCTGCACCTGATGCGCCGTGTGGATGAAGCCTTCCGCCCGCATGTGGTCGAGCAGGCTGGCGAGCGGGTCCCAGAAGCCGGCGACGTTGGCGATGACGATGGGTTTGGCGTGCCGGCCGAGCTGGCCCCAGGTCATGATCTCGACGAGCTCCTCCAGCGTGCCGATGCCGCCGGGCAGCGCGACGAACGCGTCCGAGCGCTCGAACATCAAGTGCTTGCGCTCGTGCATGTCGCCGGTCACGACGAGTTCGTCGAGGCGCTTCAGTTCGCTCTCCGTCGCCTCCATGTCGATCAGGAAGCGCGGGATGATGCCGGTGACTTCGCCGCCGGCACCGAGAACCGCGTCCGACACCGCGCCCATGACGCCCTTCGTGCCGCCACCGTAGACGAGCCGGATGCCGGCCGACCCCATCGCCGCGCCAAGCGTTCGAGCGGCTTCGAGGTGCGAGGGATCACGCCCCGGCGAAGAGCCGCAGTAGACGCAAATCGAGCGGATGGAACTCATGAACAGGCGTCCGTCGGCGCCGCCGCTCGCCACGAGCGGCGCCTTGGTTTGCGATGGAAGGCGCCGTCCCCGAACCGTGCGCTCTTCGACTTCGGCGAACGAAGGATATCAGCGCTTGCCGACGGGACGTTGCAGCGCGGCGATCGCCGCAACCGCGATCGCCATCTTGAGAACGTCGGCCGGCATGAACGGCACGAAGCCGTTCGCGACCGCACCTTCCAGGCCGACGAAGCGCGACAGCCACGCCAGACCGAAGACGTGAACGGTCGCGTGCGCCGCGAGGACGCACAAGGCGATGCGGGGAAGGGTCCGGGCGACGCCGCGCTGCACCAGCCAGCCGATCAGCGTCGCGGCGAGAAGGAAGCCGAGCAGGTAGCCACCCGTCGGCCCGACCATGTAGGCGAGGCCGATGCCGCGCTCCGGCGTGCCGGCGAAGACCGGCAGGCCGGCCGCGCCTTGCGCGAGGTAGGCGAAAAGCGTCGCGAAGCCGAGGCGCGCGCCGCCCGTCGCGCCGATCAGCACCACGGCCAGCGTCTGCATGGTCATCGGCACCGGCCAGAACGGCACCTGCGTCTTGGCCGCGGCGACGAGCAGCAGGTTGCCGAGAAGCACCAGCGCGACGGCGCGAACCGCTTTCTGCGATGCGCTCCCGGCCGGCCAAAGGCGTTCAATCGGCGATGGGTTGGCGATGGTCGTCATTGGTTGCGTCCCCTCTCGAAGCACCCGATTTCCCGCCGACCATGTGCAAGGCGGCGCGGAAAGGCAAGTCCGCCCGCGGCCACGATCAAACGGCGCGGGCCAGGCTTTCGGCGATGTAGAACTCCCGCAACCGCTTCGTGACGGGACCCGGCTGCCCCGTGCCGACCGCCGCGCCATCGATGGCCACCACCGGCGTCACGAACGCGGACGCCGAGGTGATGAAGGCTTCGTCGGCGTCCTTCGCCTCGTCCAGCGTGAAGGCGCGTTCCTCGAACGACACGTCGGAGCTCGCCGCGAGCTTCAGGACGGCGGCGCGCGTGATGCCGTGCAGGATCGCGTTGGACAGCGGCCGCGTCACCACCGTCCGATCCTTGACGATATAGGCGTTGTTGGAAGAGCCTTCGGTGACGAAGCCGTCGTCCGCCACCATCCACGCATCGTCCGCGCCGCGCTCTTTCGCCTCCATCTTGGCGAGCGAAGGCGCCAGAAGCTGAACGGTCTTGATGTCGCGCCGCGCCCAGCGAAGGTCCGGCACGCTCGCCACCTTGATGCCGGTGCGCACGTTCTCGCGCTCCAATACCGGCAGGGCCTGCGTGAACAGCACGAGCGTCGTCGGCGTGCCGGCCGGCGGAAACGCGAAGTCGCGGTCCGCCGCGCCGCGCGTCACCTGCATGTAGATCAGGCCTTCGTCCAACCCGTTTTGCCGGACGAGCTCGCGGTGGATGGCGAGGAGCTCCGCCTCGTCCGCCGGCGCGTCCATGCGCAACTCGGCCAGCGATCGGCGCAGACGCGCCATGTGGCTCGCGAAGTCGATGAGTTTTCCGCCGACGACGGTGGTTACCTCATACACCCCGTCCGCCATCAGGAAGCCGCGGTCGAACACCGAGATCTTGGCGTCCTGTTCGGCGACGAAGTCGCCGTTGACGTAGACGATGCGGGGCATGGAGCCGATCCGGTTGCGGGGCGCGCCAACGGAGCTAACGAGATTCGGCGGCCGGCGCCAGTTCCGCGTGCCGCTCCGCGGCGACGCACCGCCGAAAACCGTTGTGTTTCCGCTCCGAAGACCTGACAACGCGGCGAGAACCGCCGCGAAGCGGATCGAAGGAAGGATGCACCCGTGGCGAACTATCTCGGCTTCGATCTCGGCACGTCATCGCTGAAGGTCCTCGTCGTCGATGAGCGGCAGGCGCCGATCGCGACGGTGAACGTGCCGCTGACCGCCGAGCGCCCCGCCTTCGGCTGGTCGGAGCAGGACCCGGCGAGCTGGATCGCCGCCTGCCGGACGGCGCTCGCGCAACTGAAGGCCTCGCACGGCGCGGCGCTGGCAGCGGTGGAAGGCGTCGGCCTGTCCGGACACATGCACGGCGCGACGCTGATCGGCGCCGACGACGAGGTGCTGCGTCCGTGCATCCTTTGGAACGATACGCGTTCGGCGGTGGAAGCGCGCGAACTCGACGACGCGGAAGCGCGGCAAATCACCGGCAACATCGTGTTTCCCGGCTTCACCGCGCCGAAGCTCCTGTGGGTGCAGCGACACGAACCGGCGATCTTCGAGCGCGTCCGCCGCGTCCTCTTGCCGAAGGACTATCTGCGGCTCTGGCTCACCGGCGAGGCCGTGTCGGAGATGTCGGACGCCGCCGGCACGTCCTGGCTCGATACCGGCGCGCGCTCCTGGTCGGAGCGGATGCTCGATCGCACCGGCCTGTCCCTTTCACCCAAGCCCCGGCTAGTGGAGGGCCGCGTGGCGAGCGGCCGGCTGCGAGCCGAGCTCGCCGCCGAATGGGGCATGCGCGAGGTCGTGGTGGCCGGTGGCGGTGGCGACAACGCCGCCTCCGCCTGCGGCGTCGGCGTGGTGAAGCCCGGCACCGGCTTCCTGTCGCTCGGCACTTCCGGCGTCCTGTTCACCGCGGCCGAAGCCTACGCGCCGCGACCGGAAACCGCGATCCACACCTTCTGTCATGCTCTGCCGGGAACGTGGCACCAGATGGGCGTGACGTTGTCGGCGGCGGCCTCCGTCGCCTGGCTCGGCGAACTCCTCGGCGAGAAGCCGTCCGCGTTGACGGGTGCGCTCGGGGACGCCTGCGCATTGCCGGGCCGTCTCGTGTTCCTGCCCTACCTCGCCGGCGAGCGGACGCCGCACAACGATGCCGCCGTGCGCGGCGCGTTCGCCGGGCTCGAAGCCTCGTCCGACCGCGCGGCCATGACCCGCGCGGTGCTGGAAGGCGTTGCCTTCTCCATGCGCGACTGCCTGGAGGCTGGCGGCGGCGTGGGCACGATCGCGCGGCTGGTCGCCGTCGGCGCCGGGTCGCGCTCCTTCTACTGGCTGGACGTCATGGCGAACGTGCTGCAGGCGGAGATCGCACTGCCGGCGGCGGGGGACTTCGGCGCGGCGCTCGGCGCCGCCCGGCTCGGGCAGATGGCGGCGACGGGCGCTTCGGCCGAAATCGTTCTTGTCGAACCGCCGACGGACCGGGTGTTCGTCCCGCGTTCGGACCTTCGCGCGGCCTTCGAGGACGCCTACGGGCGCTATCGTTCGCTCTACCCGGCGATCCGGGACTGGCAAGCCGCGGAGCGAGCGGGGTGAAGGCGTTTATCGGCAGCATGGAAGGCCGATCGGGCCGCAACGCCTTGATCGCGGTGATCGCGGGCTTCGGAGCCCTCGTCGTCGCGGTGGCCGCAGTGGCCTGGGGCATCGTCGCCCAGCAGCGCCTCAACGCCTGGGTGGTGCACACCTACGAGGTCGAGACGGCGCTGACGCAGTTCCGGTTTCTCGCCGAGCGCATCGAGGTCACGCGGCGCGGTCACCTCTTGCAACCGGACCCGCGCTTCCTGCGCGGCTTCCAGCAGGCCCGCGACGAGATGCCGGTGGTGCTGGACCAGATCCAGCGCCTGACGGCGGACAACCCGCAGCAGCAGACCCGGGTCGAGAACCTGCGCCGCATCGCGCAGTCGCAGATCGATACGGTCGCCCGGACTTTTGTGCCCGATGCAGCGAACGCGATCCGATCGGACGGCGAGTCGCTGTTCGACGACGGCAGCTTCGCCGCCGTGCGCGAGTCGCGCGCCCTGTCGCTGGAGATGGTCGAGGAGGAACGCCGACTGCTCGGCGAACGTCAAGCCGCGGACCGCCGAAGCCTCGTCCTGATCTTCGTCGTCCTCGGCGTCGCCGCCCTCGTGCTCCTGATCGTCGCGGCGGGCACGATCTGGTTGGTGCGGCGCAACCTCCTCGACCTTAAGAGCTCGCGCGACAACCTGGCGGACCTCAACGAGAACCTGGAAGAGGCCGTCGCCACGCGAACCAGCGACCTCCAGCGGGCCAACGGCGAGATCCAGCGCTTCGCCTACATCGTCAGCCACGACCTGCGCTCGCCGCTCGTCAACGTCATGGGCTTCACGAGCGAGCTCGACGCCGTCACGAGCAAAGTCGCCGACCTCGTCGACAAGGCCGAGACGGACGCGCCCGCCCTCGTTTCCGAGGACGTGAAGCTGGCGGTTCGCGAGGACCTGCCGGAGGCCATCGGCTTCATACGCTCCTCGACGCAGAAGATGGACCGGCTGATCAACGCGATCCTGCGCCTGTCGCGCGAAGGCAGGCGGGTGATCACGCCCGAGCCGCTCGACGTCAACGCGATCGTCGACGGCGTCGCGGCGAGCGTCGCGCACCGCGCCGGCGAGACCGGCGCCGAGATCAGCATCGATCCCAAGCTGCCGCCGATCGTGAGCGACCGGGTGGCGCTGGAGCAGATCTTCTCCAACCTCGTCGAGAACGCGATGAAATACGCCGAGCCGGGACGCGCCGTGCGCGTCGGCGTGCGCGGCCGGACCGAACCGGGCCGCGTCGTCTACGACGTCGCCGACAACGGCCGGGGCATCGACCCGCGCGACCACGACCGCATCTTCGATCTGTTCCGCCGTTCGGGCGCGCAGGATCAGCCCGGCGAAGGCATCGGCCTTGCGCATGTGCGCGCGCTCGCTTACCGCCTTGGCGGCAACATCTCCTGCACGTCCGCGATCGGCGAGGGCTCGACCTTCACCCTGAGCCTGCCGCCGAACTACAAGCCTCGAAAGGAGGCGTGAGCGCTTGAGCACGACGCAACAGTCGGTGACCATCGTCATGGTCGAGGACGACGACGGCCACGCGCGCCTTATCGAGAAGAACATCCGGCGCGCCGGCGTCACCAACGACATCAAACATTTCACGGACGGCACGTCGGCCTTGTCGTACCTCTTCGATGCGCCTGACGGACCGGGCCGCAACGGCCCGGCGCTGGTGCTGCTCGACCTCAACCTGCCCGACATGAGCGGTCTGGACATCCTGGTGCGCATGAAGGGCGACGCGACGCTGAAGCGGACGCCGGTGGTCGTTCTGACGACGACCGACGACAAGGTCGAGATCCAACGCTGCTACGATCTTGGCGCCAACGTCTACATCACCAAGCCGGTGAACTACGATTCGTTTGCGCAGGCGATCCGGCAGCTCGGCTTGTTCCTGTCCGTGATCCAGGTGCCGGATCTCGAAACCGAATGAACGAGGCAGCGGCCGCACGTCGAAGGATCGGGGAATGACCGCCTTGGCTGCGGCTGCGCGGATCGCGGGTGCCGACATCGTTCGGTCACGTGCTCGGGCGAAGGATGCGGCTCGGCCGTCCGCCCGTTCGGCTCCGGCAGCAAGCACGACACCATGACCGCCAACGCGCTGGCGGCCCGCATCCTCTACATCGACGACGACGACGGCCTGCGCGCGCTCACCGCCCGCAGCCTGCGCCGGCGCGGTTTCGACGTCGAAACGGCCGGGTCCGGGCCGGAAGGCGTCGCCCGCGTCGCGACGGAGCCTTTCGATCTCGTCGCGATCGACCACTACATGCCGGGCGTCGACGGGTTGGAAACGCTGGGGCGCCTCTTGCGCGAAGTCCCGGCGCCGCCGCCGGTCGTCTACGTGACCGGCTCGGATGAAAGCCGCATCGCGGTCGCCGCTCTGAAGGCCGGCGCCGCCGACTACGTCGTCAAATCGATCGGCGACGAGTTCTTCGACCTTCTCGCCACGACGTTCCGCCAAGCGTTGGAGCGGCAGCGCTTGAAGCGGGCCGCAGCGCAGGCTTCCGAAGCGCTGATTCAGACGAACCAGCGGCTCGAAACGCTGCTGAAGGAAGTGAACCACCGCGTCGCCAACAGCCTGCAGATGGTGTCCGCCTTCGTCCTGATGCAGAGCGCCGCGATGACGGACGCCGCGGCGAAGGCGGCGCTGCAGCAGACGCAGCAACGCATCCTCGCCATCGCGCAGGTGCACCGCAAGCTCTACACGACCGACGACGTCGAGACGGTGGACATGGCCGACTATCTCGGGGCGCTTCTCGCGGACCTGCAGGAAACCTGGTCGACGCCCGACGCGCCGCGCAACCTGCGGCTCGAGGCCGAAGACCTACGGCTCAAGACCGACAAGGCGGTCGCCGTCGGCGTGATCGTCAACGAGCTCGTGAGCAACGCCTGCAAATACGCCTATGCGACCGGGGTGGCCGGCGGGGTCCGCGTCTTCTTCCGCCGCAGCGACACGGAGGATTTCATGCTTGGCGGCGAGGATGGCGGCGCGGGCTTCGACGCCGCGACGCTGCCGCGCGGCACCGGCCTGGGGCGCAGGCTGGTCGGCGCCATGGCGACGACGCTCGGCGCCGAGGTCGCCCATACCCGCGAGGCGAACCGCTTCGTGGTGAGCCTGCGCGCGCCGTTGTAGTGTCGTCGCGCTTACGAGGCGAGGTTTCGTTCGGCGCGACGAAGCTCGATCGGATCGCCACCCGCATGCCGTGATGAAGTCGTCCCATTCGAGCGACCCATCCAACGGTCAGCATCCGTGGTTCGATATGCCCGAGGATCGTGCGACAGGAGCACTAGGACCGCGCGCACGTCCGACGCTGCGGTCGGAAACGTGAAACGCCCGCGGGCGAGCCGGCGGGCGTTGGGAGACGGTGATCGAAGCGGATCGGGATCGCGTGAGACGCGCGACCGGCCGTCGAACGATCAGAAGGTCGTCTTGCGGGCGAGGGCAGGAATATCGCTGCGGGAAATGCCGAGGTCGTCGAGCTCGCGCTGCGACAGACGGTTCAGCTCGGTCATCGTCGCGCGGTACTGGCGCCAGGACTTGAAGGTGCAGGAGAGGTTCATCGTCGTTCCTTTTCAAAAGCTTCCCGGTTTGGAAGCATCTCGTCTCGTTTTCCTTGACGAGGAGAACATACGATCGCGACCGCGCGTCCGGTAGCGCGAAGAATGCATGACTGGCCCAATGCTTTTCGCTATCGACCCCACGAAACCGACCCATGCGACCACTGCATGGCGACGGGAACGGCGTGTTAACCTTTCGGGTAGCCGGGCATGGTTCGGCGGTGATCTACGATGATCTCGAAAGGCGACCAACGTCGGCTTCGTAGCGATGAGCCGATCGTCGACGAAGGTGCGGCGCTCGCGGGATGCGATCGGCAGAGGCCCGCCGTTTCGTTTCCGCCCGTCGAACAGCGTGGCAAGCCGAGATCGTTCGAGGTGACTGGGTCAGCGGCAACATTTCGTGACGAACGATCCAGCCCCAACCGCTTTGGGTGTCCCACCGTCTGGTTGGCGCCTTGTCCGGCTGTCGCGATGAGCTCTGGTGCCGTCCGGCTCGCCCTTGGAAACTCGCAACGGACGTCACGAACGAGAAGGGGCTCGGCAGCCGAACCGCCGAGCCCCTCGCTTCGGGTCGAACCGGAAGCTTCGCTTACTGCGCGGCCGCCATGTTCACGTAGTCGTACTTGCCGCCCTTCCACTCGTAGACGACGTAGCCCGGCAGGGTGACGTCACCCTTCGTGTCGAACTTGATGTCGCCGATGACGGTCTTGAAGTTGCCCGAGGCGAGCACCGCCTTCACCGCGTCCGCTTCGGTGGACTTGGCTTGGGTCGCCGCGTCCGCCCACGCCTGGATGGCCGCATAGGTGTAAAGCACGTAGCCTTCCGCCGTCTTGCCGGCCTTGTCGAGCTCGGCGACCACCGGGGCGGCCTCCGGGTTCTTGCGCGGGTCCGGCGAGAAGGTCATCAGCGTGCCTTCGCCGGCGTCGCCGGTGATCGCCCAGTACTCGTCGGTGACGATGGCGTCGCCCGACATAATCTTGGCGGTCATGCCCTGTTCCTTCATCTGGCGCGCCATCAGGCCGGCTTCCGTGTGGTAGCCGCCGACGTAGACGAGCCCGACGCCCGCGTTCTTCAGCTTGGTGACGAGCGCCGAGTAGTCCTTCTCGCCGGCGGTGTAGGACTCGACGGCGTCGACCTTCTTGCCGAGCTTCTCGATGTTCATCTGCGTCTGGTCGGCGAGGCCCTTGCCGTAGGCCGACTTGTCGTTCAGCACCGCGATCTTCGTGTCCTTGAAGTTGTCGACGATGTACTTGCCGGCGATCTCGCCCTGCTGGTCGTCGCGGCCGCAAACGCGGAAGATGCCGTCGCCCGGACGCTTGTCGGTGTAGTCGGGGTTGGTCGAGGCCGGCGAGATTTCGAGGATGCCCTCCTCGGCGTAGACCTGGCTCGCCGGGATCGAGGAACCCGAGCAGAAGTGTCCGGCGACGAAGGACACGCCTTGGCCGGCGAAGCTGTTGGCGACCGCGACGGCCTGCTTCGGATCGCAGGCGTCGTCGCCGACCGAGAGCACCAGCTTCTCGCCGTTGATGCCGCCCCTGGCGTTGATGTCGGCGACCGCCTGCTCGGCGCCGATCTTGAGCTGCTGACCGAAGGTCGCGTACTGACCGGTCATCGGACCGGCGACGCCGATCGTGACGTCGGCGAGCGCCGCGCCCGCCATGAGCATATTGAGGGCGACGCCCGCCAGAAGTGCTTTTTTCATCTGTCTGCCTTCCCGTTGCACGAAGAAATGGTCGTCTTGCCCGCGCTCGCGGGACTCGTCGTCGTAAGGCGATCTAAGCCCATGATCGCGCCGGACGGAATAGGCGCGAGACGCTTGTGCCGCAAAATGTCAACGCGCCGCCTCACCCGCTGCGCTTCGGTTCGCCCGCGACCGGAAGCCGTATTGCCGGGCCATCTGGCGCGAGCGCACGAACAGCCGGCCGGCCGCCGCGATGGCCATCAGCACGACGAGGTCGACGAGCCCGTAGTGGAGCGCCGTCGGCAGCGTCGCGAAGGGCAAGAAGAAGCTGCCGCCGAAGAGCGCGAAATGGATGAACCGCGTCGCGACGGTGAGCAGCAGGACGTAGAAGACGAGCAGGCCCCAGCCGCTCCACTTCAGCGCGCCGGCGCGGCCGATCATCCAGGCGCCGCCGCCGGCGAGCGCGACCGTGACGAGCGCGAACTCGACGGCCGAGACCTCCCAAAGCGGGCCGAGGTCGTTTTCCATCAGTGCGCTCCTCCTTCGAGGTAGGCCGCGCGGACTTCCGGCCGGGCGAGCAGCTCGCGGCCGGTGCCGCTCATGGTAATCGCACCGTTGACCATGACGTAGCCTCGATGGGCGAGGCGCAGGGCATGGAACGCGTTCTGCTCCACGAGGAACACCGTCAGGCCCTCGTTGCGGTTGAGCTCGCGGATGACCTCGAAGATCTGCTTGACGATCAACGGCGCGAGGCCGAGCGACGGCTCGTCGAGCAGCAGCAGCTTCGGCCGGCCCATCAGCGCCCGGCCAATCGCCAGCATCTGCTGTTCGCCGCCAGACAGCGTGCCGCCGCGCTGGCTCGCCCGTTCCTTCAGCCGCGGAAACAGGTCGAACACCTTCCGCAGGTCGTCGGGGAAGTGCGCCTCGTCCTGCAGGGTCGCGCCCATCTGCAGGTTCTCCGTCACCGTCATGCGGCCGAAGATGCGCCGTCCTTCTGGTGACTGGGCGATGTCCTTCGCCATGATGGCGTGGGTCGGCAGCTGCGTGATGTTCTCGCCGCGGTAGTGGATCGTGCCTTCGCGCGCCCGCGGGCTGCCGCAGATGGTCATCATCAGCGTCGACTTGCCGGCGCCGTTGGCGCCGATGATGGTGACGATCTCGCCCTCGTGGACGTCGAGGTCGACGCCGCGCAGCGCCTGGATCTTGCCGTAGAAGGTCTGGACCCCGCGCACCGCGAGCAGCGGTCGCTTCGTCGTCGCCGCGGTGGCCTGCGCCGCCGGTCCGGCCTCGGTCGCCACCGCGCTCATGCTGATCTTCCCGCCGCGATGACCGGCGCCACGTCCGGCACCTTGCCCTGTTCCAGCGTCTGCTCGACCGCTTCGACCTCCTCGTCGTCGACGCCGAGATAGGCGGCGATGACCTTCGGGTCGTTGCGGACGTCCGTCGCGGTGCCGTCGGCGATCTTGCGGCCGTAGTCGAGCACGACGATGTGGTCGGAGATCTCCATCACGACGCCCATGTCGTGCTCGATCAGGAGCAACGACACGCCGTGCCGGTCGCGGATGGAGCGCAGCAACTTGTTGAGCTCGGCCGACTCGCGCGGGTTGAGGCCCGCGGCAGGCTCGTCGAGGCAGAGCAGCACCGGATCGGTGCACATGGCGCGCGCGATCTCCAGTCGGCGCTGCGCCCCATAGGACAGGTCCGCCGCCGGGTCGTCGGCGCGGTCGAGCAGGTCGGCGTTGCGCAGCCACTCGACGGCCTTCTCCTTGGCCGCCGCCGCCGCGCGGCGATACCCAGGCAGGCCCAGCAGGCCGCCGACGGTGAAGCCGGACGAGCGCATCAAGGTGTTGTGCTGCGCGACGAGCAGGTTCTCGAGGCAGGTCATGCCGCCGAACAGCCGGATGTTCTGGAAGGTGCGCGCGACGCCGGCCTTGTGCGTGATCTGGAAGTCGGCCATGCGCTCCAGAAGATAGATCGGACCTTCGGCGGTCTCGGCATGCTGGCGGCCGCTGTTCGTCAAACCGTCGATGGCGGCGGCCGACAAGCCCGGCGCGCGCTTCAGCGCCATGCGCCCTTCCGTCGGCTTGTAGAAGCCGGTGACGCAGTTGAACACGGTGGTCTTGCCAGCGCCGTTCGGGCCGATCAGGGCGGTGATGTCGCCGCGCCCGACCTGGAACGACAGGTCGTTCACCGCGACGAGACCGCCGAAGCGCATGGTCAGGTGCTCGACGTCGAGAATCGGGTCGGCGAGCCAGCGGGCTGTTGAGCTCGAGCCGTACCCGATGATCGGCGCTTGCGCCGGCATCGCCGGGGAGGGGGATGGACCGGACACGCTCAGTGGCCCTCGCCCTGCGCGACGTATTCGGCGCCGATCTTCTTGCGTTCCTTGTAGACGGTGGACGGCGTTCGCGACGAGATCAGCCCGCGCGGCTTCCAGATCATGATGGCGATCATTGCGAGGCCGAAGATGATCATCCGGTACTGCGTCGGGTCGAAGTCCTCGCCGAACACCAGCTTCAGCGAGTTGAGGTTCCGAAGCAGTTCGATGCCGCCGATCATCACCACGGAGGCGATCACGACGCCGAGCTGCGAGCCGAGGCCGCCGAGGACGACGATCGCCAGGATGATCGCCGACTCGATGAAGGTGAAGCTTTCCGGCGAAATGAACCCCTGGCGCGTCGCGAAGAACGAGCCAGCGAAGCCGCCGAACATTGCGCCGGTGGCGAAGGCCGTCAGCTTGACGTTCGTGGTGTTGATGCCGAGCGAGCGGCAGGCGATCTCGTCCTCGCGCAGCGCTTCCCAGGCCCGGCCGATGGGGAGCTTGCGCATCCGCCGCGTCGCGAAGTTGGTGACGAGAGCGAGCGCCAGAATGATGTAGTATAGGAAGATGAAGCGGTGGATCGGCGAATAGGCGAGGCCGAACACGTCCGAGAACGAGCCAGCGCCGCGCCCGAACTCGATGCCGAACAGCGTCGGCTTCGGGATGCCGAGCAGGCCGTTCGGTCCGCCCGTCACCGGCGCCCAGTTGATGAGGACGACGCGGATGATCTCGCCGAAGGCCAGCGTCACGATCGCGAGGTAGTCGCCGCGCAGCCGCAGCACCGGAAAGCCGAGCATCACGCCCCAAAGCGCCGCGAACAGGCCCGCCATCGGCAGGCAGACCCAGAAGCCGAGCCCAAAGTTGTTGGCGAGCAGCGCGAAGGAATAGGCGCCGACGGCGTAGAAAGCGACGTAGCCGAGGTCGAGGAGGCCCGCGAGGCCGACCACGATGTTCAGGCCCCAGCCGAGCATCACGTAGGTGACGATCAGGATCGACAGGTCGATCAGGTAGCGGCTCTGCGCCGGCAGGACGCCCATGATGATGAACGGCAGGCCGAGCGCGACGAGGAGGAACAGGGCGCCGATGCCGCGCGCGACGTAGGAAGCCGTCATGCTGGTGGACGGCGCTTTGGCGCGCGCCGGCGCGGCGGCCTGAACGCGCGCCTCGCGCCGGAACACGAAGAACGACACGAGGAAGCGCACAACGAAGACGATCGCGATCGCGACCGCCCACAGCCCAGGGCGCGCAGTCAACACGAGGCCGCCAATCGCGATCGTGCTGCGGGTCAACAGGAAGAACACCGTCAGCAGCCCGGCGATGCCGGCGGACCAGGCGGCGTCGCGCAGCGACAGCGCGAGACGGCTTTGCCGCGGGTGGGTGGCGCCGGCGAAGGGCGGCTCGCCGACGACGGCGGCGCGCCGGTCGGCCTGCAGAGCCTGCGCCCCGGCGGGCGTCACCATGGACGCGGTCGGCTCGATCGCGGACATCGGCTCAGACCTTCTCGACTTCGGGCCGCCCGAGCAGGCCCGACGGCATGAAGATCAGCACGATCGCCAGGATCGAGAACGCCGCCACGTCCTTGTACTCGGCGTTGAAGTAGCCGACGAAGAAGGTCTCGATCAAGCCGATCGCCAGGCCGCCGAGCATCGCGCCCGGCAGCGAGCCGATCCCGCCGAGCACGGCGGCCGTGAACGCCTTCACGCCGGCGAGGAAGCCGATGTAGAAGTCGATCACGCCGTAGTAGACGAGGAAAAGCGTGCCCGCGACGGCGGCCAGCCCAGCGCCCATCACGAAGGTCAGGGAGATGGTGCGGTCGACGTTGACGCCGAGCAGCGAAGCCATCTTGGCGTCCTGCTCGCAGGCGCGCTGCTGCCGCCCGAGCGACGTGCGGGTGATAACGAAGGTGAACGCCGTCATCAGGATGACGGTGGTCAGGATGATCAGGATCTGCGTGTAGGAGATCTGCACCGTGACCGGGGCGATGCCGTCCAGCACCTCGCCGCGGTAGAGCACGATGTTGCCGGAAAACTGCGGCGGCAACGGCTTGTTGTTCGCGCCCTGCGTCACCTGCACGAAATTCTGCAGGAAGATCGAGGTGCCGATGGCGGTGATGAGCGGGGCGAGGCGGAACGAGCCGCGCAGGGGGCGGTAGGCGATGCGCTCGATCGACCAGCCCCACAGCGCGGTGAACAGCATCGCCGCCGCGATCATGATGATCAGCACGACCGGAAAGAACGTGATGCCGAGCAGCGCGAGGCCGAGCACCACCGTCAGCGCGACGAACGAGCCGAGCATGAACACCTCGCCGTGGGCGAAGTTGATCATGCCGATGATGCCGTAGACCATCGTGTAGCCGATGGCGATGAGACCGTAGATCGAGCCGAGCGTCACGCCGCCGATCAGGAGCTGAAAGAAGTAGTCCATGCTCACCCGTGTCGGTGCGGCCCCGCCACGGTGCCGTCATCGGTTCGTCTCGAAACGAGTCGCCGCCAGTCGAGGCACGATCAATTTCATAGCGGCACGGCGGGCGCAAGCCGCTATTCGCATTGATGATCCGACGGATCAACCGATTTGATGCCCGGCCACAACGGACGATCGTGATCGTCGCCGAACCGGCTAGGCCGTCGAACCGCGAACGTCGGCGGAGCCGTATCGACGGTGAACGACAACGCCGGCGGGTCGACGCGTCGCGGCGCAAGGACGGACCCGGCTGCATGGCCTACAATCTGCTCCCATCGCGCAAAAGTCGCCGATCCCGGGTTGAGGCGGCGGCCGAATGGAGCTATTTCCGCCGGCGGAGAGGTGGCCGAGTGGTCGAAGGCGCGCCCCTGCTAAGGGTGTATACGGGAAACCGTATCGAGGGTTCGAATCCCTTCTTCTCCGCCATGCTTTCCCCGTTCCGGCATCGACGCGTCAAGCCGCAGCCCCGCTGCGGTCGAGCTTCGTGGCGGTCGCGTCCGCCACCGGCGGCGGGCCCAGGAACGCGGGCACGACGATGAAGGCGGCGAGCAGCGTGAACACGAGTGAGATGATCAGCAGCTCGCCCATGCTCGACGTGCCGGGATGGCTCGACGCGTAGAGGCTGCCGAAGGCGACGCCCGTCGTCAGCGCCGAGAAGAAGATCGCGCGCGTCAGGCTCGACGCGAGGACGTCGACGACGCCGGCCCGCCAGGCGATCAGGTAGTAGATGTGGAAGGCGACGCCGACACCGAACATCAGCGGCAGGGCGATGATGTTGGCGAAGTTCAGCGGCAGGCCGACGAGCGCCGCGGCCTCCAGCGTCAGCACGCCGGCGAGCACGAGCGGCCCGAGCGCCAGCGCGACGTCGCGCAGCCGCCGGAGCGCCACCCACAGGATGACCGTGATGGCGACCAGCGCGTAGAGGCCGGCCTCGGCGAAGGCGCGCACGATGGTGCGTCCCCCCTCGAAGATGCCGATCGGCGCCCCCGTCGCCTCTGGGGCGGCGCCGCGCACCGCGTCGGCGAAGCGGCGCAGCACCGCGTTGTCGTTGGAATTGCCGGCGGGCGACACCTCGATGCGCGCGCGGCCGTCCGGCGCGACCCAATCGGCGACGAGATCCGGCGGCAGGGTTTCGCGCGTCACCGGCGCGATCGGCGAGAGCGTCGCCTGAAGGAGGCCGACGAGCTGCGGAAAGGTCGCGAACAGTGCGGCCTGCGCCCGCTCGCGCGTCGGTGCGTCGGCGGCCGCGAGTTGGTTCATCGTTTTGCCGAGCTTGGCCGCCGCGTCGACGCCGGGTGGCAGCCGCGCGAGCGCTCCCGCCGCTCTTTGCAGGCTGCCGATCGTTTCGGCGTCGCTCGGGCTCGGCGCTGGCTGCGCCGCGAACACCGGCGCCAGCGCTTGGCGTGCCGCGCCGACCGCCCGGAGCTTCGCCTCCTGGTCGCTCGGCACGAAGCTGAGGACGCTCGTTGTGCCGGCGACCTCGCGCAGGGCGGCAAGCCGCGCGCTCATCGCAGGGATTTCGGCTTCCGATGGCACGAGCACGTCGAGCTTGTTCGGTGCGGTGCGCGGGTCCTGCGACAGGTCGATGAAGGTCGCGACCGACTCGACGGTCTGCGAGCGCAGGTTCATCGGGTTGGCGTCGAACGGCAGCTTCAGCAGAAACGGCAGGCCGGCGAGGACGAGAACCGTGGTGGCGACGATCACCAGAAGGCGGTGCCGCGCGATCCAGTCGTCCACCGCGGCGAGCGCCGTCGTTTCGACCGGCCGACGCTCCGGCGGCGAGCCGAGCACGGCGATCAGCGCCGGCAGGAGCGTCAGGCTCGCGACGTAGGCGACGATCATGCCGACACCGGCGATGAGGCCGAGCTCGGAGACGCCGCTGAAGGCGGTCGGCAGGAACGAGAAGAAGCCCGCGAGCAACGACACGGCGGCGAGCGTCAGCGACAGGCCAACGCCGCGCGCGGCCCGCCGCAGCGCCGGGTCCAGGGCCTCAACGGCGTGGCGCTCGGCCCGGTAGCGCACCGCGACTTGGATGCCGAAATCGACGCCGAGGCCGATGAACAGCACGGCGAAGGCGACGGAAATGAGGTTGAGTTCGCCGACCATCAGGAAGCCGAGTCCGGCCGTGCAGACGAGGCCGGCGATCAGCGCGACGAGCACCGCGAGGATCAGCCGCCCCGAGCGCAGGGCGGCGAACAGGATCGCCGCCACCGCGAGCAGCGTCAGCCCGAAATTGAGCCCGGCGTTCTCGGCCACCGTCGCGAACTCCTGATCGGCGAGCGGCACCGGGCCGGTGAGGCGCAGCGACACGCCGTTCGATCCGACTTGCGCGTCGGCCGCGAGTTGCCGCAGCGCCTCGATCGCCGCGCCGCCGGGCTCCAGCGCGTTGAAGTCGAGAACAGGCTTGGCGAGCACGAAGCGTCGCCGATCGTTCGGCGCGTCGGGCGAGGACGCGAGCAGGCCGCGCCAGGAGAGCGGCTCCGCGCTTCCGTTCAAAGCGCGGTTCAGCGCGACGTCGAATTGTTCGATCTGCGGTCCGGCGGTGGCCAAAGCGCGCGGGTCGGTTGCCGCTTGGCCGAGCAGGCCGGTCAGCGCGTTGCCGACGCCGCGCAACGTCGGATCGGCGGCCAGCGCGCCGAGCAGCGGCGCCTGTGCCCGCAAGCTCCCCGCGATCCGCTCCACGTCGGCGAGCGGCAGCAGAAGCAGGCCGTTGCGCGCGAGAAAGGGCGTCGCGTCCGGGCGTCGAACGTCGGTGAACCGGTCCGCTCTGCCGCGCATCGCTTGCGTCAGCCGTTCGGCCGCAGCGTCGACCGCTTCCGGCGTCGGCCCGTCCAGCACCGCGACGACGAGATCCTGCGTCTGCGGAAACGCCTTCGCGAAATCGATCTCGTTCCGGCGATAGTCGACTTCGGGCGAGATCAGCCGCGCCGTGTCGGTGTTGATCGCGAAGTTCGCCGCCGAGTACCAGCCTGCCAGCGCCGTCGCGAGCGCGGCAACCAGAAGCACGATCCACGGATGCCGGATGCTGCGGGCGACGACCGCTTCGATCACGCTTCACCTCGGTTTGATTGCCCGAACGGACAGGGCGGGCCCGCTCTATAGACGCGGTCGGAGCGGAGCAATCCGCAACGAACGCGCCCGACTTCGGACATTCGCGCGCCAACGCCTTGGCAGACCGGGCGCGCGCGCTCATTATGGCGGTGCAGCATCGAGCAAGGCGTTCCCGTGTCCATTCCCCTTCGGCAGGCCGTCTCGGTCGGCAGCTACATCCTTCGCCAGCATCTCAAGGGCGTGAAGCGCTACCCGCTCGTTTTGATGCTGGAGCCGCTGTTCCGCTGCAACCTTGCCTGCGCGGGCTGCGGGAAGATCGACTACCCGGACGAGATCCTGAACAAGCGCCTGTCCTACGACGACTGCATCGGCGCAGCCGAGGAGTGCGATGCCCCGGTGGTGGTGATCGCCGGCGGCGAGCCGCTGATCCACAAGGAGTTGCCGCAGGTCGTCGCCGAGCTGGTGCGACGGCGTAAGACGACGATCGTCTGCACCAACGCGATCCTTATGGAAAAGAAGATCGACAGCTACCAGCCGAGCCCGTACTTCACGTGGTCGATCCACCTCGACGGCGACCGCGAGATGCACGACGCGTCCGTCTGTCGGCAGGGCATCTACGACAAGGCGGTCGAGGCGATCCGGCTCGCGAAGGAGAAGGGCTTCCGCGTCACCATCAACGCGACCTTCTTCAACAACGCCGATCCGGCGCGGATCGCCAGCTTCTTCGACGAGGCGACGGCGCTCGGGCTCGACGGCATCACGGTGTCGCCCGGCTACGCCTACGAGCGCGCGCCCGACCAGCAGCACTTCCTCAATCGCGCCAAGACCAAGGAGATCTTCCGCGACGTGTTCCGGCGCGGCGACGGCGGGCGGAAGTGGAGCTTCAACCAGTCATCGCTGTTCCTTGATTTCCTTGCCGGCAACCAGACCTATCACTGCACGCCCTGGGGCAACCCGACGCGCACCGTGTTCGGCTGGCAGAAGCCCTGCTACCTGCTCGGCGAAGGCTACGCGAAGACCTTCAAGGAGCTGATGGAAGACACGAACTGGGACAGCTACGGCACCGGCAACTACGAGAAGTGCGCCGATTGCATGGTGCACAGCGGCTTCGAGGCGACGGCGGTGGAGGATGCCTTCCGGCGACCCTGGAAAGCGGCGAAGGTCGCGCTCGGCGGCATCCGGACGGACGGACCGATGGCGCCGGAGATCGCGCTCGACAAGCAGCGCCCGGCCGAGTTCGTGTTTTCGCGCAACGTCCAGATGAAACTGTCGGAGATCCAGGCGCAGACTAAGGTCGAAACCGCCTCAAAAGCCGAAGCGCGGACCAAGCAAACGGCGGACGCGGCGTAGCGAGCGTAGCGCGACGGCCGTCGCCAAGGCGGTGCCGGGAAGCTGCAGGAGCTGCCCCGGCCGGCGAGCGAGCTCGACGCCGATCGTGCCGAAGTCGAGGCGGCCGTCCGGGTCGATCGCCCTGACGGCCAGCGGCGGCAAATCCCTGGCCGCCGCGTCGCAGACCGCGCGGACGACGCCGAACGGTAGGCCGCGCGCGGCCGCGAAACGGGCCGCGACGTGCGATTCGGTATCGACGGCGACGGCGTTCGTGTAACCGCGAAGCACAGCCTTGTCCGCTGCTGTCACGACCGGCGTGTCCTCGCCGGCGACAGGGCCGTCGACCCCCGCCCGCCCGGCTTGCGCCGCGGCGATCCTCAAGTGGCGGACGAACTCTGGGTCGCAAGCCCATGTTTGGGGGCCTGAAACCACCGCGTCCGCCAGCGCCACGGCGCCGGCGCGTGCAAGCGGCGCGAGGCCGCCGCACAGCCCGAAGCTGACCACGGCCGCGACCTCGCCGTCGAATGCGTCCAACTTCGTCGCCAGAGTCGCAGGCGATGCCGTCAGCACGACGACCCCGTCGTCAGCCGCGATCCGCGCCTCGGCGGCGAGCCCGCAGACGACGAGAACGGGTTTGGGCGCAGACGAACTCATTGAGTGGCGAGTAGCCTTTCTTCTCCGCGGCGGGGAAAAGGTGGCGCGCAGCGCCGAATGAGGGGCATGCGGCGTCGGCGCGTAGCCGCCAGCGCCGTTCGGTTTCGCCGATCCCTCATCCGCTGCCGGACCTTCTCCCCGCCGGGAGAAGAAGGCTGTGTCCGCGATGGTGCAAACGGATGCCCCCTTTCACATCCCCACCGTCACGTGGCGGGTGTTGGAGCGGCGGAGGTTCCGGTAGCGCGCCAGGGCCCAGAGCGGGAAGAACTTCGCGTAGCCGTGGTAGCGCAGGTAGAACACGCGCGGAAAGCCGACCGCGTTGAACAGCTTGTCGGACCACAGGCCGTCTGCCGCTTGCGTCCGCGTCAGGTAGTCGATTCCCTTCCTGACGGCGGAATCGTCGACGCGGCCGGCCGCCATCAGGCCAAGCAGCGCCCACGCCGTCTGCGAGGCGGTGGACGGCGCCGGCTCGTAGGCGCGGTAGTCCATGCGATAGCTCGCGCCGTCCTCGCCCCAGCCGCCGTCGGCGTTCTGGATGGCGACCAGCCAGTCCGCCGCCTTCGCCACCGGTCCCGCCTCCGGCTCGAAGCCGGCGGCGTTCAGGGCGCAGAGCGCCGACCACGTTCCATAGACGTAGTTCATGCCCCAACGGCCGAACCAGCTCCCGTCCGGGCGCTGTTCGGCGAGGAGCGCGTCGACCGCGCGCCCGAGGCGCCGGCTCGCGTCCGGCGTTTCGCCGAGCTGCGAGAACATCGAGACGCAGCGCGCCGTGACGTCGGCCGTCGGCGGATCGAGCAGCGCGCCGTGGTCGGCGAAGGGGATGGTGTTGAGGTGGTGGTGCGTGTTGTCGGCGTCGAAAGCGGCGTAACCGCCGTCGCGGCTTTGCAGGCCCGCGACCCATTCGGCACCCCGCGACACCGCCTCGCCGAACCGTTCGCCGTCCGGGTCGGCGCGGTGCATCGCCAGCGCCACGACGGCCGTGTCGTCGAGGTCGGGGTAATCCGGATTGGCGTACTGAAACGCCCAGCCACCGGGGCGGACGTCCGGTCGCTGCACGGCCCAATCACCCTTGTGCTCGAGAACCTGGCGATGTTTCAACCAATCGAGCGCGGCGTCCGCTCCGCTCGTCTCGCCGGCTTCCAGCATCGCGTGCGCGGCGAGCGCCGTGTCCCAAATGGGTGACAGGCACGGTTGGCAGTAGGCTTCCGCGTCCGTCTCCACGAGGAGGCCGTCGATCGCCTGCCGCGCCGTGACCACGCGCGGGTCGTCGTCGGGAAGCCCGAGCGCGCGGTACATCATCACGGCGTTGGCCATGGCGGGGTAGATCGCGCCGAGCCCGTGCTCGCCGTTCAGCCGCGCGTCCACGAAGGCAACGGCCTTGGCGATCGACCGTTCGCGGGATCGCTTCAGGAAACGCGGCTCCGCCACCTGCAGGACGCGGTCGATGCCGCCGAAGATCTGCGACCAGGGCTTCACCTGGTGGGGGCCCTTCGGCCACCGGCGGACCGTTTCCGACGGCGCGACGAAAAGCTCGGCGATGCCGATCCCGCGCGGGTTCGCGGCGCGAGGCTTCAGCGCCTGCAGCACGAGCAGCGGCACGAGCACGGTGCGCGCCCAGTAGCTGATCTTCGACAGGTGGAACGGGAACCAGCGCGGCAGCGCCATGATCTCCACCGGCATCACCGGGACGCCGCGCCACGGGATCTGGCCGTAGAGGGCGAGCAGGATGCGGGTGAAGACGTTCGCGTTCGCCGCCCCGCCGTGCGCCAGGATCGCCGCGCGGGCCTGCGCCATGTGCGGCGCGTCGAGCGGCTCGCCGATCATCTTGAGGGCGAAATAGGCCTTGACGCTGGCGCTCATGTCGAAGGCGCCGTCGGTGAACAGCGGCCAGCCGCCGTGCTCCCCTTGGATGCGCCGCAGATAGGCAGCGATCTTGCGCTCCAGGGGAGGGTTCTCCTCGCCGAGCCAGTGCAGCAGGAGGACGTATTCGGAGGGGATCGTCGCGTCTGCCTCAAGCTCGAAGCAGAAATGACCGTCGGCGCGCTGGTGCGCGAGGAGACCAACGACGGCGCGGTCGATGCGCTCGCTCAGGCTCGGGCCGGAGCCGGTCGATGCTGTGGCGGACAGGTCCTCGGCGGGCTGCTGTTCGCAAGACGCCGAAACGAAACTCGTGTCTTCGGTCATGCTGCCTTGTGGGTCTTCGGTCGGGCGGCGAGGTGCCTGAGCGCCATATCGGCGGCGCGGCGGCCCGAGCGCACCGCGCCTTCGAGCGTCGCAGGCAGGCCGGTCTGCGTCCAGTCGCCAGCCAGGAACAGGTTGGCGAAAGCGGTTTCGGGCCCGGGCCGCCGCCGGTCCTGTTCGGGCGTCGCGCGGAAGGTCGCGCGCTTCTCGCGCACGATCTGCCAAGGCGGCAACGGCGCGTCGATTCCGGCGACGGTCGCGACTTCGCGCCAGATCGTCTTCGCGAGCGTCTCGCGCGGCATGTCGAGCAGCCGGTCGGCGCCGCTGATCGTGACCGACAGCCGGTCCGGAAAGGCGAACAGCCATTCGCTGAGCGAGCCCAACAGGCCGGTGATCGGCGCCAGGCCCGGCGCCGGCACGACGCGAAAGTGCGCGTTGACGATGGAGCGGTGCTCGGTCGGCGCGGTCAGGCCGGGCAGCAGCGTCTGCGCGACCGGCGCGGAGGTCGCGAGGATCATCGCGTCGCCGGAGCGCAGGAGGTCGTCGGCCTTGCCGTAGCCCAAGCCGACGACGCGCCCGTCCGCCGTATCCAGCCGTTTCACCGCGCAGCCGAACCGGATCGGCGCGTCGTGTCGCGTGAAAAGCGCCACGGCCGGGTCGCCCAGCGCCGGGCCGAGACCGCCCGCGGCGATCACCGGCCGGCAGGCGTCGCCGCCGCGCCCGAACGTTTCGCGCAGCAGGAGGGCCACGAGCCGTGCCGAGGCTTCGGCGGGCTCGGTGTTCAGGGCCGCGAGCAGGATCGGTCGCCACAACCGCTCGTAGGTGTGCCCGGACGTCGGCATGCGCGCGTCGAGCCGCTCGTCGCGTCCGGCCAGAAGCAGGCGCAGCGGCGCGAGGTAGTCGACGGCGCGGCTGCCCGGCAGGCGGCGCTCCGGGTCGAACACCCAGGTCGGCAGGCGACCGCCGTTCGGCCGCAGCGTCCAGCGCTCGCCGGTGGCGACGTCCATGAACGGAAAGGCGCAATCGGACGCAATCCGCAAAGCCGAACCGCCCCCGATCCGCTCGGCGTAGTCGAGCGCCGCCAGGTTGCCGGACAGGAGCAGGTGGTTGCCGTTGTCGATGCGCAGTCCGAGCGCGGGGTCGAGATAGGAGCGGCAGCGCCCGCCGGCGTGCGGCGCCGCCTCGTAGATCACCGGCTCGAAGCCGTTGGACAGGACGCGCTCGGCCGCGGCGAGGCCGGCGAGACCCGCGCCGACGATGTGAACCCGGCCGCTCATCAAACGATGCCGTAGCGCAGGACGGCGCCGAGAAGGTCGCGCTTGCGCTTGCCCAGCCGACGCCGCGGGGCTTCCCAGCCGCGCGCTTCGAGACGGTGGAGAAGCGGCTGGTAGGCCGCGGCCATCAGGCGCGGCGCGCGGACCTGTTCGCGCGGCAAACCGTCCATGAGCCGCGCGGCCGCCGCGAAATGCCGATGCGCGTCGCCCGCAAGTTCGATGCAAGGACCCGCGATGGCCGGGTCGGCGATCGCGAGCGCGATCGGACGTCCCGCGAGTCCAGCTTCCGCCATGGGCCGCCTCTCCC
>CAXUCL010000015.1:0-495 GCA_964249395.1 uncultured Rhizobiaceae bacterium | reverse complement strand
AGCTGGACTCGCGCGGCAGGTAGAGGCGGCCCATGGCGGCGTCCTCGTCGAGGTCGCGCAGGATGTTGGTGAGCTGCAGCGCGCGGCCGAGGTGATGCGCCAACGCAATGCCCGCTTCGTCCGCGATGCCGAACACGCGGACCGAAAGACGGCCCGGCGCGCTGGCCACCCGGTCGCAATAAAGGTCGAGCTCTTCGCGCGTCGGCGCCATCGGCTGGTCGCGAGCGTCCATGGCCATGCCGCTGATCACGGCGGCGAAGTCCGCGCGGCACAGCCCGAAGGCGCGGATGGCATGATGAAGGGCCGCCAGGTCGGCGGGGGGCGGAGCGGACGTGAACAGGGCATCGGCCGCCGCGGCCCACCGGTCGAGGCGCGCCAAACGGTCGCCGGGCGGTCCGGTGCCGTCGGCGCCGGCGTCGACGGCGCGGCAGAACGCGTAGCTCGCGTACATCGCCTGGCGCTGCTCGCGCGGCAGGATGCGAAGGCCGGCGTAGA
>CAXUCL010000014.1:0-31748 GCA_964249395.1 uncultured Rhizobiaceae bacterium | reverse complement strand
ATGATCTACGTCACGCACGACCAGGTCGAGGCGATGACCATGGCCGACAAGATCGTCGTCCTGAACCGCGGCAACATCGAGCAAGTCGGCTCGCCGCTCGACCTCTACACCGCTCCGCGCAACCTGTTCGTCGCCGGCTTCATCGGCTCGCCGAAGATGAACTTCCTGAAGGGCGAGGCCGCATCCCGGCATGGGGCGAACACCATCGGCATCCGGCCCGAGCACATGACCATCTCGCAGAACACCGGCGAGCTGAAGGGCGTCGCCGGCGTGTCCGAGCACCTCGGCTCCGACACCTTCGTTCACGTCCGGCTGGACAACGGCGAAATGGTCACGGCGCGCGGCCTCGGCGACTACCGGGTCAGCCATGGCGACGCGGTCTTCCTGACGCCCGAGCCGAGCCGCATCCACCGCTTCGACCAGTCCGGGCTTTCCGTCGCGGCGTAAGCGGGACACCACCGCACTTCGGACGCGTGGAACGCGTCGGCGGCCTTCGCGGCTCGCCGGCGCGTTTCGCGTCGCACGGCAGGGAAACGCGTAATGTACCTCAACAAGTTGCGGCTCGACGGGCGCGTTGCCGTGATCACCGGCGCAGGCCAGGGCATCGGCGAAGCCTGCGCCGAAGCGCTCGGCGAGGCTGGCGCGACGGTGGTCGTGACCGACATGATCGCCGAGCGGGTCGAGGCCGCCGTCGCGCGCTTGATTGCCAAGGGGGTCACGGCGCACGGCGCCGTTCTCGACGTGACGCAATCGGCGGCCGTCGCCGCGGTCGCCGACCGCCTGCAGGCCGAGCACGGTCGGATCGACATCCTGGTCAACAACGCCGGCGTCGCGCGCTCGTACGTCAAGGCCGAGAACACGACCGACGACCATTGGCGCTTCCACATGGACGTCAACCTCGACGGCGTGTTCTGGTGCTGCCGCGAGTTCGGCCGCAAGATGCTGGCGGGCGGGTCGGGCTCGATCGTCAACATCGGCTCGATGTCGGGAATCATCGCCAACAAGCCGCAGGAGCAATCGTTCTACAACGCGTCGAAGGCGGCGGTGCATCACCTCACGAAGTCGCTGGCGGCCGAATGGGGCGAGCGCGGCGTTCGCGTCAACTGCGTCGCGCCGACCTACATCGAGACGCCGCTCACGAGCCACGACATCACGAAGCAGCTGGACGTCTACAACACCTGGCTGGAGATGACGCCGATGCGTCGGGTCGGCCAGCCGGACGAGATCGCCTCCGTCGTGCACTTCCTCGCGTCCGATGCCGCGAGCCTTCTCACCGGCTCCATCGTCGTCGCCGATGCCGGCTACACCTGCTGGTAGCTCGCCAGCGTATCTCCGCTTCGTCGGCTCCGCTGCTCGGCGTGATCCTTGCGCTCTCCCACGATCGTCGGCCGGCCCCGTTTCAACCCGCTGCCGAATGCGCTAGGCCGGACCGCATCGAGAGAGCGGGCGGGTGGTCGCCGAAAAGGCTCTAGGCGGAGGAATGGTCATGGCGGACGTCTTTATCGGCGTCGACGTCGGCACGGGCAGTGCCCGAGCGGGAGTCTTCGACGCGCGCGGCGCGCTGCTCGGCACCGCCAAGCGTCCGATCCGGATGTGGCGCGACGAAGGCTCGATCGTCGAACAGTCCTCCGCCGACATCTGGGCGGCCGTCGTGGCGTCCGTCCGCGAGGCGATGCAGCTGTCCGGCTCGGAGGCCGGCAGCGTCCGGGGCATCGGTTTCGACGCCACCTGCTCGCTCGTCGTGCTCGACAACGGGGGGCGGCCGCTCGCCGTCGGTCCGTCCGACGATCCCGAACGGGACGTCGTGGTCTGGATGGACCACCGTGCGACGGATCAAACGCGTCGCATCAACGAAACCCAGCACCCGGTGCTCGCCTATGTCGGCGGAACCATCTCGCCGGAGATGGAAACGCCGAAGCTGCTGTGGCTGAAGGAGAACAGGCCGGCGACGTTCGCGCGAGCCGGGCACTTCTTCGATCTCGCCGACTTCCTTTCCTGGCGCGCGACGGGCAGCCTCGATCGGTCGGCATGCACCGTCACCTGCAAGTGGACCTACCTCGCGCACGAAGGACGCTGGGACGAGGACTATTTCCGCACTGTCGGACTCGGCGACCTTGCCGACGAGGGCTTCGCGCGCATCGGCACGCGAGTCGTCGACATCGCGACGCCGCTCGGCGACGGGCTGACCGCCGAGGCCGCCGAGGCGTTCGGTCTGGCGGAGGGGGTGCCGGTCGGCGCCTCGCTCATAGACGCGCATGCCGGCGGCGTCGGCTCGCTCGGCGCGGCGCGGCGCGACGGATCGGTCGCGGACCCTTCGGGCGAACTCGCCTTCATCATGGGCACGTCGTCCTGCGCCATGGCGCTGACGCGCGAGCCGGCTTTCGTGGACGGGGTCTGGGGACCGTATTCCGGCGCCATGCTGCCCGACTACTGGCTGCTCGAAGGCGGACAGTCGGCCTACGGCGCGGCGCTCGACTACCTCGTCGCCTTGCATCCGGCGTTCCCGGCGGTGCGCGACGCCGCGACGGAAGCCGGCGCGTCGGTCCTCGACCTGCTCGAGCGGCGCGCCGTGGCACTGGCCGGCTCGGTCGAAGCGGCGGCCGGACTGGCAGAGACGATCCACATCGTTCCCGAGTTCCTCGGCAACCGCGCGCCCGAAGCCGATCCGCACGCCACCGCCGTTCTTGCCGGCATGACCCTGCAATCGAGCGCGGACAGCCTGGTTCGGCTCTTCGTCGCCGGTTTGTGCGGCCTTTGCTACGGCACGCGGCAGATCGTCGAAGCCATGCGGCAGAAGGGCATCGACCTCGATACGATCGTCGTCAGCGGCGGCGCGGCGCGGAGCGGCCTCCTGCGCCGCATCCTCGCCGACGCCACTGGTTGCAGGGTGGCGCTGCCGGAAACGGCGGAGCCGGTGCTGCTCGGCAGCGCGATGGTCGGCGCGGTTGCGGGGCGTGCCTACGCGAACCTGTCGGAAGCGGCCGGCGCCATGTGCCGGATCGGCGAGGAGATCGCGCCGGCCGAGGGCGAAGTCCGCACGTTCCATGCGCGCAAGTTCGCCGCGTACGAAACGCTGAAGCGCGCCGAACGGGAGGTTCGGCTGCTGATGCAGGGCCGCTGACCGGCCGGTTGATTCAGAGCGAGAGCGCGATCGCGATGTCCTGCCGAGAGGGGAGCATCTTGAACGAGGCCAGGTCGCGCAGCGTGTCCTTGATCGCGCAGGTGCCCGGCGTGGCGTCGTCGAGGCTGGGGCTGAGATCGGCTGGGAACTCCATGTTGCGGGGAAGAATCGCTGGCTTCAGCCTCACGAAATTCCTATGCGACGCGACCGCCGTGCCGATGGCATCGAGCACCTGCCGATCGATGTCGAAGCCAATCTCGAACGCTCCTGGGTCCGTGTCCCGTCAGCCGAAGCCGACCGGCTCGACGTAGGTCAGGATCGTCTCGCCCGGTTTGAAGACGTCGTTCGCCCGGCCCTCGTATAGGCCGAAGCCTTGCGAGCCTCGGGCGACCGGTTCGAGCGCCCGCAGCGGCATGTCCGACTAGGCGCGCCGCGCGTTCGCCATCGCTTGTTCGAGCGGCGCGCGTGCCGGATCGGCTGCGGCGCGACCGACGTCGCCGCGATGGCCGGCTTGACGAACGAACGCACGGCGATGCAGCAAGCGCGGACGAACAAGGGAAACGGTGGCCATGGATTTCGCGATCTATCCGAGCTTGAAGGACGTGCCGGTGATCGTCACCGGCGGGGCGGCCGGCATCGGTGCCGAGACCGTGCGCGCGTTCGCCGCGCAGGGCGCGAAGGTCGCCTTCGTCGACATCGATGCCGAAGCCGGTCGGAGGCTGGCCGCCGAACTCGCCGGGACCGGCAGCGTCGCCTTCGAGCCGTGCGACCTGCGCGACATCGCGGCGCTGCGCTCGGCCTTCGCTCGGCTGGAGGCAGCGAACGGACCGGCGCTGGTTCTCGTCAACAACGCGGCGCGGGACGACCGTCACTCCTGGCAGGACGTGACGCCGGACTATTACGACGAGCGCGTCGCAACGAACCTCCGGCACATGTTCTTCGCGATCCAGGCCGTCGCGCCCGAGATGATCGCGGCCGAACGCGGCTCGATCGTCAACCTCGGCTCGAACTCCTGGATGCAGGCGAGCGGCGGAATGCCGGTCTACACGAGCGCCAAGGCGGCCGTTCACGGCATGACGCGCTCCTTCGCGCGCGACCTCGGGCCGCACCGCATCCGCGTCAACACTGTGGTTCCCGGCTGGGTGATGACCGAACGACAGCGTCAGCTCTGGGTGACGCCCGACAAGCTCGACGCGCAACTCGCGCGGCAATGCCTGCCGTTCGAGATCGAACCCGTCTACGTCGCGCGGATGATCCTGTTTCTCGCGTCCGAAGATGCGGCGATGTGTACGGCGCAGAACTTCCTGGTCGAAGCCGGCGCGGTCTGAGACCGGAAACTCATCCTTGGTCGTCGGTCATCGAACTTCGGGGAAGCCCGAAAGTGACGGGCGGTCGGAAAAAGGCAGCTCGGTTTGGATCTCGCCGCGACGCCTCCTCAACCAATCTCCCGGCCGGCACCGATGTCGAGTTCGTAGACGATGTGCCGCTCGGAGAAGCCCGCGAGTTCGTAGAGGCCCCGCATGGCGGCGTTGCCGCTGGCCGTGCGACCGACGATCCGCCGGAAGCCTTCCGCCTCGCAGAAGCCAAGCACGGCGCGCAGCAGCGCCACCGCCGCCGCGGGCCCGGCCGTCGCGCCGTCGACGTAGAAGCTGCGGAAGTCCGCGTAGCGGTCGCCGGTCACGAAGTTCTGCCGCGACGCGACCCACGCCCAACCGCAGACCGTGGCGCCGGCTTCCACCACCTTCGTCCAATCCTCGCGGTAGCGCACGAGCTTGTTGATCTTCTTGGCGTAGTGCGCCGGATCGGTCACCGCCTCGTCGCCGAAGGAGCGCAGCGCGATCGTCGCCTCGAACCCGGCCACGGCATCGACGTCGCCGGCTTGGAGATCGCGGATGCGGAAGCGCGCGCCGCCGCCGGCCCTTGCGTTGTCTGCCATGCCCGTCCCTAGCCGGCGGCGGGATGCGCCGTCCAGCCGTCGCTTGCCGCGCTGCGGCACCGCGCCTATAGGGTCCGCTCCGTTCGGCACGCGCAGCGGCCGACCCATCCGGGAGCCGCGATGCGTATCCGACAGGTTCTCGCCGACATGCGGAACTGCGGCACGGCGATCGAGGACGAGGTGCGGCTCTTGGAGGCCGGCATCGCAGCGGCGAAGTCCGTCGGCGCGACGATCATTGGCGAGCACGCGCAGCGCTACGTGCCGCACGGCATCACGCTCATCCTGTTTCTGGCCGAAAGCCACATCATGCTGACGACCTGGCCGGAACATCGGATGGTGCTGGCCGACATCCTGCTGTGCAACCCGGACATGGACGAGGACCGGGCGGTGGAGGAACTCGCGCGGCGGCTTTGCCCCGACGGCTTGGTGGAGCGGTCCTACGTGACGCGCCACATCGAGCCGCTGCCGGCGGCGTGACGACGGGTCCGGCGTTCTGGCGGTTCCTGCCGGACGGGTCGGCGCCGGACGCGGCGACGATCCGCGCGGCGGGCGTTGGGGGAAAGGGCGCCCTCGCGCGGACCTTGCGGGAAGCGCGTGAGCGGCTCGGCGTGCATCGCGCCGGCGCGCTCCTGCGAAACGCAGAGTCTGAGTGCCGCTTCGGCCGTCCGTTTCGTCTGACCGTCGCGACGTCGTTTCAAACGCGCCCGATCGAAGACGCGCTGCGCGTCGCGTTCGCGATCGCCGGTCTGGCGGTCGACGTGGAGATGTTCGACGGTTTCCCGACCTTCGCCGGCGCGATCGACGGCGCCAGCTCGCCTCAGCCGACCGACATGGTGCTGCTGGTCCGTCTCGGAGATCGCCCGCAGGGCAAGCTTGCGCTGCTCGCCGGTCGAGCGGCCGATCGCCTCGGCGCGCCGGTCGTCATCGTTCGCGCCGGCGCCGATCGCCTATGGGAATGGCCTTTGCCGGAGGGCGTCGAGGCGATCGACGTCCTGCCCGGCGAAGACGCCGTCGACCGGCGGTTCGGCGCGACGTTCGGCGACCTGCCGACGGCGGAGGTCGCCGATCGCATCGCCGACGCCGCCGCCGGAACGGCCGCGCGATCCATCGGCGAAGCGCCGAAGGTCATCGTCACCGATCTCGACGGAACGCTGTGGTCCGGGCTAATCGGTGAGGACGGCCCGGCGGGTCTGGCGCTGCACGAAGCGTTCACGCACGAACTGAAGCAGGCCGCCAGCCGTGGTTTGATCCTCGGCATCGCGAGCCGCAACGATCCGCGCGACGTGGAGGCCATCTTCGCGGCGCGTCCCGAATGGCCGCTCCGCCGCGACGACTTCGCGGCTGCGGCAGTCGGGTGGGAGGAAAAGGACGCGCTCGTCGCGACCGTCCTGCGACGGCTCTCGCTCGATCCGCGCCACGCCGTCGTGATCGACGACGATCCGGTGAACTGCGCGCGGCTCGCGGCAAGCCTGCCGGATGCCGACGTGCGGCACTTCGCCGGCGATCCGGACGCCTTCGCCGCGATGCTGCGGTCCGATCCGCTGCTGGCGGGCGCCGGGCACGCCGACGTGCCGCGTGCCGAAGCGTATCGCCGCCGCGAGGCCGTCGAGCGGTTGCGGGCGGAAGCGGCCGATGTCGGCAGCTTCCTTCGCCAGCTCGAAACCCGCGTGACCGTGGTGCCGCTCGTGTCGGCGCACCATCGCCGGGCGGCGGAGCTCGCCGCGCGGGTCAACCAGTTCGCGCTCGCGGACTTTCGTCCGAGCGCCATGGCACTCGCCGCGCGCGACAGCGACTTCGACCGGCTGTTCCGGCTCGACGACGCCTTCGGCGCGCACGGCTTCGTCGGCCTCGTTCTCGCGCGACCGGACGGCGATGCGCTGCGCGTCGACAACCTGTTCCTGTCGTGCCGGGCGCTCGGGCGCGAGATCGAGGTCGCGATGATCGCGGCGCTGTGCGGGATGGCGACGCGAGCCGGCCTCGCCCGCGTCGAAGGCCCGCTGCAGAAACTTCCGCGCAACGAGCCCGCTCGTCGCGCATTTTCGCGCTATCTGTCCCGCGACGACGACCTCGCTTGGTCGATCGACGCCCAGTCGGAACCGCTCGAGCGAGAGGACGTGACGCTGTTATGGGACCGAACGACGACCTGACGCGCGGGCTGGACGGGGCGGGCAGCGACGGTACGGCCGTTGGCGACGCGGTGACGCAAAAGGTCGTCGCGATCGTCGCCGACGTTCTCGGCGTTCCGAAGCACTCGGTCGACGCGACGACGGCCGCGGCCGACGTCGAAGGCTGGGACAGCTTCGGTCACGTCCGCATCGTCATGGCGGTCGACGCGGCCTTCCGCATCAAGCTTTCCATGGGCGCGATCGAGCGTGCCGACAGCATCGCGGGGCTGGTGGAAGCGGTGGAGGAAGCCTCGGCTTCGCGCTGATCAGCGCAATGGCACGCGGCCCTCGCGCCGGAACGTGCCGTTGCCGCAGGACGGACATCCCGTCGCCTTCAACGCCTCGATCGTCGCGAACGGCTCGCCGGCGCCGACGATCGTCGCCGCGCCGCAGCGCGTGCATCGGTAGCGTCGCAGCCGCGGTCGCACCTCGCCCGTATAGATCGGCCCGCCGAAACGCGCCGGTTCGCCGCAAGCGACGGGGCCGGCTGTGCGCAACTCCATGAACTGGCCGGCGGAGCCGAGGATCGAGGCGCCGGCGTAGCGATTGAAGCTCGGGACGACGCGCATCGGGGCGAGACACAAGTCCGCCAAGCGGCGAACGAGCGCGAGCTGATCGACGGGTGCGAGGTCGGCGTAGGACAGGAACACGGGACGGCCGACGGCGGGACCGAGCCCTTCGAGCCCGCGCCGCACGAACAAGGCCATGCCGTCGAGCGTGTAGGGCGGATCGGTCTCGACGACGTCGAAAGCGCCGACCATCTCGGCTGGCAGGCGATCGCGCAGGTCGTGACGCACGACCTCGACCGGCAGGCCCAGACGCCGCGCCGCCTCGGACAGGTGACCGCAGCGATTCTCGTCGAGTTCAAGCACCGAAACGCGGCGCGGCGCGACTCCGAGCGCGCGGGCGATCATGAGGACCGCGATCGACATCGAGTCGTCGTCGCCGACGATGAGGATGCGGCGGCCCTCGATCGCGCCGGCCTCGTGCATGGCGACGGCCCGGCGCATCGCGGTTTCGGCCGTGCAGGGCGCCTGGTCGAGCGTCACGTCGACTGCCGGACCGGCGACGATATGCGCTTCGAGCTCGCGCAGCGCTTCGGCAAGCAGGGGGGAAAGCGGTTCGCCTGCCTCCGTTGCAACGCGGGCGCCGGACGCTGCCGGTGCGGACAAGCCGAGCGCATCCCGGCAGAAGGCGCGGCCGGCCTCGGAAAGCGCGATGCCACCGCCGGTCCGCACGAGAAGGTCGGCAGCCTCCAGTTCGCGCCGGACGGCGGTCGCGACGGGCAGTGGCAACCGCACCTGCCGCGCGAGCACAGCGAGCGGCAGCGGCCCCGAGCGGTTCACGGCGCGCAGAACGGCCGCGACGCCCTCCGACCCCTCGCGCAGCGACGTCGCCGTCGCGATGCGCGCGAGCAGGGCATCGGCGCTTCGCGGTTCGCTCAAGGCGTCGGGAGGTGCGGTGGAAGGCTCGGCCGAACGGTCGCTCAGGCGAGGGCGTCCGTCACGTCCCGGACGATCGCGAGAAGGTCGTTCGCGTCCCAGGCCGAGCGGCCGATGAACAAGCCATCGACGGGCGCGCGCGTCGCCAGATCCACGGCGTTGCGCGAGTTGACGCTGCCGCCGTAGAGTAAGGGCAGGTCGCGGCCGATCGCCGAGCGGAACAGGTCCTTGATCTCGGCGTGGCGTTCCTCGACGAAGTCGGGCTCGGCGGGCACGCCCTTCACGCCGATCGACCAGACTGGCTCGTAGGCGACCACGACGGTCGGCTCACTCGACCAGTCGATCCGCGACAGCGCGACCTCCGTTTGCCGCTTCAGGACTTCGCCGGTGCGGCCAGCGTCGAACTCGTCCTTCGTGTCGCCGATGCAGACGAGCGCGACGAGGCCGTTGGCGACCGCGGCGGCGGCTTTCAGGGAAACGCTCTCGTCGGTCTCCCCGAACATCTCGCGGCGCTCGGAATGGCCGATCAGGGCCAGTTTTGCGCCGGCGTCCTTCGCCTGCACCGCGGAAACCTCACCGGTGAACTGGCCAGCGTCCTCCCAGTGCAGGTTCTGGACGCCGACGAGGACGTTCGTTTCGGCCAGCGCGTCCGCGACGCGCGACACCGCGAGGGCGGACGGGATCGCGAAGAGCTGCGCCTTCTCGCCGGTCGCGAAGGGCGACGCGGCGACGATGCGCGCGAACGCGTCCGCCTCCGCAAAGGTCTTGTTCATCTTCCAGTTGGTGCCGATCCAGGGCCGTTTGGCCATCGTCGTTTCCCGATGAGGTGTTGCCCGCGCCGATTTGCCGATCGTGTTCGCTTGCGCCAACCGGCACGCTACGGATTACCGAAGACCTGCAACCAATTTTCTGGCTGTCAGCCCTTGTTCCACGATGAGGACGGCAGCCCGTCGAAGCCGTCCCATCTCCGCCAACCCTATAGGACCCTCGTCAGAAGTCGCCGAACATCAGCTGCGACTCGCCCTGTCGCTTCGGCGGTGCGCGCCTCGGCTTCGGCAAGGCTTCCTTCTGCCGGCGCATGCGTGCCTTGGCCTTGTCGCGTGCCACCGCTTCCGGCGCGGCCGGATTGTCGGTCAGCCACTTGCCGCGCTTGATCACCTCGTTCACCCGGCCCTGGTTGACGCCGACCTTGAAGGCGATCTCCTGCTGCGTCATCTTGGTCCGCTCGTGCATCTCCAGGATGCGACGGGCGAGATCGGGCGTCATCTTCTGGCCGGTGATGCGCCGTGCCGGCCGGCTCGATCGCTTCGCCTTGTCGCGCTCGCGGAGAACTTCCAAGACCGACAGGGCCGAGGTCAGCCCGTGCTCGCGCAAAGCATCCTCGAACTCGCGCAACGTGGTCACGATGAACGCCCTTCCACGAATCGGCGGCAAAGCCGTCACTTGGCGCGAACAATTGGCGCTCGCGCTTGCGAACGCAAGGGTTTAGCTGGAACGAACGGGGATCAAACCACGTCCCCGGTCGCGTCGACGTTCGGTCGGCTTGAAACGAACCTCGCTTTGACGAGGCTCGGCACAAGGCCATATCCGCCACCGCAACGGCCGCGTCCGGCCTTCTCGCTTCAAGCATCTCCGGCAACCCATGACCGATACCGCCACCGAGTTCGGCTCGATCCACCGCCACGGTCTCGTGCGCCTGGGCGTGGCAACGCCTCTGGTCGCCCTCGCCGATCCGCAGAGCAACGCGCGCGCCGCGGTCGAACTCTTGGAGCGCGCGTCCCGCGAGGGCGTCGATCTCCTCATTTTTCCGGAACTGAGCATGTCCGGCTACGCGATCGACGACCTCCTGCTGCAGGACGCGCTGCTCGACGAGGTGGAGGCGGGGATTGCGGCGGTCGTCGACGCCAGCCGGACCCTGACGCCGGCGCTCGTCGTCGGCGCCCCGGTGCGGCGCAACGGCCGCCTCTACAACTGCGCCGTCGTCGTTGCGAAGGGCCGCATCCTCGGCGTCGTGCCGAAGGTCTACCTGCCGAACTATCGGGAGTACTACGAGAAGCGGCACTTCGCCTCCGGCGCGGGGCTGAAGGGGCTAACCGTGGAACTCGCGGGACAGAGCGTGCCGTTCGGCGCCGACCTCGTGTTCGCCGCCGAGGACCTCGCAGACTTCACGTTCCACGTCGAGATCTGCGAGGACTACTGGGCGCCGCTGCCGCCCTCGACCCTCGGCGCGCTCGCCGGCGCGCTGATCCTCTGCAACCTTTCGGCTTCCAACATAACTGTCGGCAAGGCCGACGACCGCTCGCTCCTGTCGGCCTCGCAATCGATGCGCTGCGTTGCGGCCTACGCCTATTCGGCGGCCGGCACCGGGGAAAGCACGACGGACTTGGCGTGGGACGGGCAGGGCTCGATCCATGAGATGGGCGAGCTCCTCGCGCAATCGAGTCGCTTCGCGCGCGAGCCGCAACTGATCGTCGCCGACGTCGACGCGCAGCGCATCCGGCTGGAGCGCCTGCGCACCGGCACGTTCAACGACGCGGCTCTGTTCAACGGCCACCCGGAGACGTCCTTCCGCACCGTCCGCTTCCGGCACGAGCCGGCCAGCCGCGACATTGGCCTCTGCCGCCCGCTGCGCCGCTTCCCCTACGTGCCGGACACGCCCGCGCGGCTCGACCAGGACTGCTTCGAGAGTTTCAACATCCAAATCCACGGCCTCGTGCGCCGCATGGAGGCGACGGGCGCCAAGCACCTGGTGATCGGCGTGTCGGGCGGGCTCGACTCGACGCAGGCGCTGATCGTCGCCGCGAAAGCCTGCGATCTCCTCGGTCGCCCGCGCGACACCATTCTCGGCTTCACCATGCCGGGCTTCGCGACGGGCGAAACGACGAAAGGCAACGCCTGGGCGCTGATGCGGGCGATGGGCGTCGCGGCGGAGGAGATCGACATCAGGCCCGCCGCCCGGCAGATGCTGGCGGACATGGGCCATCCGTTCGCGCGCGGCGAGCCGGTCTACGACATCGCCTTCGAGAACGTGCAGGCGGGGCTGCGGACGGACTACCTGTTCCGCCTCGCCAACGCGCGGGCCGGGTTCGTGGTCGGCACGGGCGACCTGTCGGAGCTGGCGCTCGGCTGGTGCACTTACGGCGTCGGCGACCAGATGAGCCATTACGCGGTGAACGCGGGGCTCGCGAAGACGCTGATCCAGTACCTAATCCGCTGGACGATCGCCTCCGGGCAGTTCGACGAGAACACGGCGCGCGTCCTCGGCGCGATCCTGGCGACCGAGATCTCGCCCGAGCTGGTGCCGCCCGGCGAGGACGGCGTCATTCAAAGCACGCAGAGCAAGATCGGCCCCTACGAGCTGCACGACTTCTTTCTGTTCCACACGCTGCGCTACGGCCTGCCACCGTCGAAGATCGCCTTCCTCGCCTGGCACGCCTGGCGCGACGCGAAAGCAGGCCGGTGGCCGGCGGGCTTCCCGGCGGACGGGCGCAACAGCTACGACCTGGCGACGATCGCGCGATGGCTCGAAGCGTTCATCGTCCGGTTCTTCCAGACCAGCCAGTTCAAGCGCAGCGCCATCCCCAACGGCCCGAAGATCACGGCCGGCGGCGCACTCAGCCCGCGCGGCGACTGGCGCGCGCCATCCGACGGCAAGCCGGACGCCTGGTTGCGCGAGCTGCGAGCCGCGCTGCCGTCCTAACCGCGTGAGGCTTGCCAGGCCGCAAGGATTTCCGCCGTGTCGCTGAGAGCGATCTGCTGGCCGAAGCGGCTGGCATAGAGCGTCAGCAGCGCGTCGTGCGTCTCGTCGGCCGAGGAGCAGAGCGCGTCCTTCGGCAAGACGACGAAGTAGCCCGCGTCGACCGCCGACAACACGGCCGCGAGCACGCAGACGTCGGTTTCGGCCCCGCTGATCACCAGCGTGTCGACGCTGCGCTCCTGCAACAACTTATGCAGGTGCGTGTCCATGAACGGCGAGAAGCCGGGCTTGTCGATCACGACGGCCGGCGGAACCAAGCCGGCGAGCGACGGGACCAGGTCGATCAGGCCGGGGTCCAGCTCCTGCCGCGTGAACGACCGCCAGCGCTCGAAATAGGCACGCCAACCGCCGGCGACCTCTTCCGGCGTTTCGGGCGGCATGAAGCGCGTGAAGATCGTCTCGTCGGCATGCGCTTCGGCGATCGACTGAACCGCGGGCAGGACGCGCTGCATCCAGGGCGTTCGCCATTCGGTGTCCTCCGCGAACATCCGCTGCATGTCGACGCACAGATGCGCGAGCCGACGTTCGCGCAGGTCGAGTCTCTTGCCCGATCCGTCCGCCAACCCGGTTTCGGCCGTCAGCCCTCTGCCGCTTCTCGCGTCGTCCGCCATCCCAGCCTCCCGCGACGACGCCGTCAGGCGATGCCGGCCCCACCCGTCACGCCATAAACCTCGCCGGTGATGTAGCTGCCCTCCTGGCTGGCGAGCAGCACGTAGACGGGCGCGATCTCCACCGGCTGGCCGGGTCGGCCGAACTGGCTCTGCTCGCCGAACTTCATGACCTTCTCCTCCGGCTGCCCGCCGCTGGACTGCAACGCCGTCCAGAAGGGTCCCGGCGCCACGACGTTGGCGCGGATGCCCTTCTCGATGAGTTGCTGCGCCAGCGCTTTCGTGTAGGCGACCATCGCCGCCTTCGTGGTCGCGTAGTCGAGAAGGATCGCAGACGGGTCGTAGGCCTGCACGGAGGCCGTGGTGATCACCGCCGCGCCGGCCGGCAGGTGCGGCACGGCCTCCTGCGCGATCCAGTGCATCGCGTAGATGTTGGTCTTCATCGTCAGGTCGAAGTCCTTCGACGAGACCTTGTCGATCGATTCGCGGGACTGCTGGCGGCCGGCGTTGATCACGAGGATGTCGAGGCCGCCGAGGCCGGCGACGGCGTCCGTCACCATCTTGCGGCAGGCCGCTTCGTCGGTGACGTCGGCCGGCACGGCGACCGCCTTGCGACCGGCGCCCTCGATCAGCGCGATGACCTCCTTCGCGTCGGCCTCCTCGCTCGGCATGTAGTTGATGGCGACGTCGGCGCCCTCGCGCGCATAGGCAATCGCGGCGGCGCGCCCGATGCCCGAGTCGCCGCCCGTGACGAGAGCCTTGCGCCCAACCAGCTTGTTCGCGCCGCGGTAGCTTTCCTCGCCGTGGTCCGGCTTCGGGTTCATCTCCTTGGCGAGGCCCGGCACCGGCTGCGGCTGGCGGGGGAAGGGCGGCTTCGGATACTGCTCGCGCGGGTCCTGCATGGAAAGGCGATCGGCCATGGTGCGTCTCGGATGGTGAGGATGGATGCCGAACCGCGCGTCCGGCCAGCCGTTCCGCACTGCCGCCGCGAAGCTTCTTAGCCGGCCAAGCGGCTTGATCGCCAGGACGGGACGGCTAGAAGTCGTCGCCGAACCGAAAGGGCAGGGTCCATGCGCGTCGCCGTGTTCGATCTCGACGGGACGCTGGTCGACACGGCCCCGGACCTTTGCGCGAGCCTCAACCATTGCCTCGACGCCGCCGGGCTGCCGCCGACGACGCTCGACCTCGTACGCCCGCACGCCGGCCATGGCGGCCGGGTAATGCTGCAGCACGCCTACGCGCGCGCCGGGCGCCCGCTGACGCCGGAGGAGACCGACGCGCAGCTCGAGCGGTTCCTCGCGCACTACGAAGCCCACATCGCCGACGATTCGCGCCCCTTTCCTGGCGTCGAGGCGGCGATGGAGCGGTTGGAGGCGGCCGGCTATCGCCTCGCCGTCTGCACCAACAAGATCGAGCGCCTGTCCGTGCTGCTGCTTCGAACGCTGGGTCTCGCGGACCGCTTCGCGGCGATCTGCGGCGCCGACACCTTCGCGCGGCGCAAGCCCGACCCAGTGCATCTCCTCGGCACGATCGAACGCGCCGGCGGCGACCCCGGCGACGCGATCATGATCGGCGACACGGCCACCGACACCGACGCGGCGATCGCGGCGAACGTGCCGTGCGTGCTGGTCGATTTCGGCTACGCGCCGGACGAGCGAGCCCGGCAAGCGGCGAGCGTCGTGATCGAGGACTACGCCGCGCTCGACGCCCCGCTCTGCGACCGTCTCATCGCGACGGCTCGCGATTGACGCTCGCCGTTCGCTGGCATTATATCGCGCGGCTTGCCGCCGGCGGTGCCGGCGCGAAGGGCGCGTAGCTCAGCGGGAGAGCACCTCGTTCACACCGAGGGGGTCACAGGTTCGATCCCTGTCGCGCCCACCATTCAAGCCTGACATCGGAAGTCGATTAACAGCTCTGCTTCGATCCGCTAAAGCCGGACCGGGTGGCCGATGGCCACGTGTCGGGAGGGGCGGTCGTGACGGGAAACGCGGCAGCGTTAAAGGAGCAGGCCGGCCGGGCGGCGCTTCGCTTCGTCGAGCCCGGCATGCGGCTCGGCATCGGCACCGGCTCGACGTCGGAAGCCTTCATCCGTGTGCTGGCCGAGAAGGTCGCGACCGGCCTGCGCGTGACGGGCGTCGCCACGTCAGAGCGCACGGCGGCGCTGTGTGGGCAACTCGGCGTCGAGGTCGTCAGCTTCGAGGAGATGCCGGAGCTCGACCTCGCGATCGACGGCGCCGACGAAGTCGATCCGGCGCTCCGGCTCGTCAAGGGCGGCGGTGGCGCGCTCCTGCGCGAGAAGATCGTCGCGGCGGCAGCCGCCCGCATGATCGTCATAGCCGACAAGTCGAAGCGGGTCGAAACCCTCGGCGCCTTCCCGCTGCCGATCGAGGTCAACGGCTTCGGGCTGATGTCGACCTATTTGGGCATCCGCCGCGCCGCCGAGCGGCTCGGACTGGCCGGCCCGATCACGCTGCGCCGAACCGGCGACGAGCCCTTCATCACGGACGGTGGCCACCTCATCCTCGACGCATCTTTTGGCCGCATTCCGCAAGCAGAAGCGCTTTCGGAAGCGCTGCACGCCGTTCCCGGCGTGGTCGAGCACGGCCTGTTCATCGGTCTCGCGACGACGGTGCTGCTTTCGGCTGAAAACGGCGTCGAGACGCTCGGCCGATCCTGACGAACCGTCCGCTCGGCCCCGCCGGTTCCGAACCTCGCCGACGGCTCTTGCGGCCGCTGCGGCCGATTGGCTAGGAACGACGCATCATCGATTTTGACGGGCGACGCCGCGTCCGCCGGACAAACACAAGGACTGTCATGGTTCGCTTTGGTAGGATTCGCCGCGGTCTCGCGATCGCCGCCGTCGCGGGCGCCTCGCTCGCCGCTCCGGCCGCGGCGCAGGAGACGTCGCCCTCGCATCTCGCCGCGGCGCGCGCCGCCGTGGACGCGATCGACACCACCGAACAGTTCGACAACATCCTCATGAACGCGGCGACGCAGATCAAGTCGGACCTGATCGGCAGCAATCCCGACATGCAGCCGCAGATCTCCGACATGGTCGACGAGCGGGCGATCGCGCTGGCGCCGCGCCGCAACGACCTCGAAACCGAGGTCAGCCGCATTTACGCCAAGCTATTCACGGAGGACGAGCTCAAGGCGATCGCGGCCTTCTACAGCTCCGAAGGCGGCAAGAAGCTCCTGCGCCAAGGCCCGATCGCGACGCGCGAGATGCTGGCAGCGGCCGACGTCTGGTCGAACGGCATCCTGCGCGACCTGCGCCGCTCCTCGTCCGAGGGCATGTCGCAGATGCTGAGCCAGAACGGCGCGGCGAACCTCACCGGCGGCGCGGCGCTGCCGACCACCGGCGCCATCGGCGGCGACGGGACGTCGCCCGCCACCTCGCAGTAGGCGCCGAAGCGCCTATCTCGGCAATCGAAGCCAGGCGGCCGAGGGCCGCCTTTCGCTTGGGCGGGCCGACGTTCTTCCGCTCGGAAAGAGACGGACGCCTTGAGCACCTCGTACGACTACGACCTCTTCGTCATCGGCGGCGGCTCGGGTGGCGTGCGCGGCGCGCGGCGGAGCGCGATGCTCGGCAAGCGCGTCGGCATCGCGGAGGAATACCGCTACGGCGGCACCTGCGTCATTCGCGGCTGCGTGCCGAAGAAGCTGCTGGTCTACGCCTCGCAGTTCTCGGCAATCTTTAGCGAGGCGCCGTCCTTCGGCTGGACGCTCGGTGAGCCTCGCTTCGATTGGCCGACGCTGATCGCCAACAAGGACAAGGAGATCGCGCGGCTCGAAGGCGCCTACACGAAGAACTTGGAGAAGGCCGGCGTCGAAATCCACCGCACGCGGGCGGTGCTCGAAGGGCCGCACGAGATCCGGCTGCTCGACGACGACCGCACCGTCACCGCCGAAACGATCCTGCTGGCGGTCGGTGGACGCTCGCAGCGCATGAACGACATGCCGGGCGCCGAGCACTGCATCACCTCGAACGAGGCGTTCCACCTCGACGACGTGCCGCGCGACATCGTCATCCTCGGCGGCGGCTACATCGCGATCGAGTTCGCCAACATCTTCCACGGCCTCGGCTCGAAGGTGACGCTGGTCTACCGCGGCGAGGAGATCCTGCGCGGCTTCGACGACGAGATCCGCCGCGAGCTGCACGAGGCGATGGAACGGAAGGGCATGACGATCCGGTGCGAGGACACGATCGTCGCCGTGGAGCAGCGTGAGCGCGGCCGCATGGCGGCCAAGCTGAAAGGCGGCGACACGATCGAGGCCGATCAGGTGATGCTGGCGGTCGGGCGCACCGCGAATACGGACGACCTCGGCTGCGACAGGGCCGGCGTCGCGCTGGACGAGAAGGGCGGGGTCGCGGTGGACGATTATTCGCGCACCAGCGTGCCGCACATCTACGCCGTCGGCGACGTGACCAACCGCATGCAACTGACGCCCGTCGCGATCCACGAGGCCATGTGCTTCGTGGAGACCGTGTTCCGCGGCAACCCAACGAAGCCCGACTTCGATACCGTTCCGACCGCCGTGTTCTCGCAGCCGGAGATCGGGACCGCCGGCCTGTCGGAGGAGAAGGCGGCCGAGAAGTTCCCGGACGTCGAGGTTTATCGCGCCAAGTTCCGGCCGCTGCGGCAGACCGTGAGCGAGCACGACGAGCCGACGGTCATGAAGCTCGTCGTCGACGGGTCGAGCCGCCGCGTCCTCGGCGCCCACATGCTCGGGCCGGACGCGGGCGAGCTTGGCCAGGTGCTCGGCGTCGCGGTGAAGGCGGGGCTGACGAAGGACGACTTCGACCGGACCATGGCCCTGCACCCGACGGCGGCGGAAGAGCTCGTCACCATGTACGAGCCGAGCTATCGCCTGCGGAACGGCGAGCGCGTCGACGCCTGAGGCGAGACGTGCGATCGCCCGCGATCCACCCGGACGATCCGGACCTCGCGCGCCTCGGGGCGGAGGGTCGCGTCGTCGCCTACTTCGGCTACGGCTCGCTGGTGAACCGCGACACGCTGCGCACGAAGTTCCTCGGCATTCGCGCGGCGCAGGTGCGCGGCTGGCGGCGCTTCTGGCTGTATCGGGGCGAGGGGACGCTGGCGTTGTTGTCGGTTCGTCGCGACTCGGAGGCCGCGATCGACGGCGTCGTGGTCTACGACCGGGCCGATCAGCTCGCCGCCGTGGATGCGCGCGAATGCGACTACGACCGGCGGCTCGTCCAGCCGCCCGACCTCGTCATCCGACCGGACGCCCCGGTGCGAACGCCCGTCTACCTCTACGAAGGTCGACGGGACAGGGAGATAACCGAAGCCCGGCGCGCGCCGATCCTGCAGTCTTATCTCGACGCGGTGATGCAGGGTTTTCTGGCGGTGCATGGCGAGAGCGGCCTCGAACGGTTCGTCGCCGAGACGGAGGGCTTCGAGACGACGATCCTTCGCGACCGCGACGCGCCGCGCTATCCGCGATCGGTGGCGCTGCGGCCCGGCGAGGTCGAACGCTTCGACGCACTCCTCGCGGCGCGCGGCGCGATCTTCGACGACGCGAGCCGCTGACGCACGACGCGGCGGTGAAGCAAACTGATCCCGACGGGGCTATGCGGCGCGTCGGATGACAAGCCGTGGCGGCCGTGCTTATAAGCCGCCTTCGAGAACGGTTCAGCGCCTTCAAAGCATCGGGCGCGACGAGCGGCCGGACGCGGCCGAGAGGTGAACGGCATGGGCAGGGAGTGGACGCCGAAAAGCTGGCGCGGCAGGCCAATCGAGCAGGCGCCCGTTTATCCCGATCCGGCGGCGCTCGCCGACACGGAAGCCAAGCTCGCGACCTTCCCGCCGCTGGTCTTCGCCGGCGAGGCGCGCAAGCTCACCCGCGCGCTGGGCGACGTCGCCGAAGGGCGCGCGTTCCTGCTGCAGGGCGGCGATTGCGCCGAAAGCTTCGCGGAACACGGCGCCGACAACATCCGAGACTTCTTCCGCGCCTTCCTGCAGATGGCGGTGGTGCTGACCTTCGCGGCGTCCTCGCCGGTGATCAAGGTCGGGCGCATCGCCGGGCAATTCGCCAAGCCGCGCTCGTCCGGTACGGAAACGGTCGGCGACGTGACGCTGCCGGCCTATCGCGGCGACATCGTCAACGGCATCGAGTTCGACGCCGCCGGCCGCGTGCCCGCGCCCGAGCGTCAGCTCGAAGCCTACCGGCAATCGGCCGCGACGCTGAACCTGCTGCGCGCCTTCGCGCAAGGCGACTACGCCAACCTCGAAAACGTCCACCAGTGGATGCTCGGCTTCATTTCCGGCTCGCCGCAGGGCGAGCGCTACGGGCACCTCGCCGACCGCATCTCCGAGACGATGAACTTCATGCGGGCGATCGGCATCACCGCCGACACGCATCCGGCGCTGCGGGTGACGGACTTCTACACGAGCCACGAGGCGCTGCTGCTCGGCTACGAGGAGGCGCTGACCCGCGTCGACTCCACCAGCGGCGACTGGTACGCGACCTCCGGCCACATGATCTGGATCGGCGACCGGACGCGGCAGGAAGGCAACGCGCATGTTGAGTTCTGCCGCGGCATCCGGAACCCGCTCGGGCTGAAATGCGGGCCGAGCATCGACGCGGACGGCCTCCTGCGCCTCATCGACGTGCTGAACCCGCAGAACAAGGCCGGCCGCCTGACGCTGATCGCCCGCTTCGGGCACGAGAAGGTGCAGGCGCACCTGCCGAAGCTCATCCGCGCCGTCGAGCGGGAAGGGCGCAAGGTCGTCTGGTCCTGCGACCCGATGCACGGCAACACCATCACGATGAACGGCTACAAGACCCGCCCCTTCGACCGCATCCTGTCCGAGGTCGAGCGGTTCTTCGAGGTGCATCATGCTGAGGGAACCCACGCGGGCGGCATCCACGTCGAGATGACCGGCAAGGACGTCACCGAATGCACGGGCGGCTCGCGCATGGTGACGGCCGACGACCTGTCCGACCGCTACCACACCCACTGCGACCCCCGCCTCAACGCCTACCAGGCGCTCGAACTCGCCTTCCTCGTCGCCGAGCTTTTGAAGAAGGACATGGCGGCGCAACGGCCGAAGCGGGCAGCGAACTTCTAATCGAGAAGAGCCTGCCGCGAAGCTTCCTCCTTCTCCCGAGTCGGGAGAAGGTGCCGGCAGGCGGATGAGGGAGTGGAGGGGCGCTGCCCTCCGAAAGCGCGCCCTACGATACCCTCACCCGACCCTTCGGGCCACCCTCTCCCGACTCGGGAGAGGGCGCTAACTTTTACCGCCGTGCCCGCTTGCTAAGCGCTCACCGCGCCCGATCCTCCGCATCCTCCCGGCTCGCTTCCGCCTGGCTGACGAACACGGCCGGACCCCATTGCCGCCAGGCGAACCAGAGCGCGAGCACCACGGCGATGACGCCGAGCGTGATGCCGACGCCGCGTTCCATCATTTCCAGTCGCGCGAAGACCAGGTTGATGGCCGAGCCGAAGACGTAGCCAAGCGTCGTGAAGATGCCGGCCCAAAGCCCGGCGCCGACAAGGTTGAGCACGAGGAAGCGCGGGACGGAGATGGTCGACAGGCCGAGGGCGATCAGGCCCGGCATCCGCAGGCCGTAGATGTAGCGGTTGACGATCACGAAGAACGCCTGGAAGCGGTCGACGAGCCGGATCGCTTTGGCGAACTTCGGCTTCGCTCGCCAGCGCCGCACCCAGCGGTGACCGGAAAAGAAGCGAGAGAACAGGAACACCGCCGCGTCGCCGCAGAACGAGCCGACGAAGGCGAGCAGCAGGATGAACTGGAACGAGTAGGTGTGGCGATAGGCGAGGAAGCCGCCGATGATGGCGAAGACCTCGCCTTCGAAGAAGGTGCCCGCCAGCACGATCACCGGCCCGAAACGGCTGATCAGATCGAGGATTTCGTACACGAACGCTCCGGTGTCGGCTCGATCGGACCCGAGGGCGCCGCGCGGCACTGCGTCCCTATGTCGGACGGAAAGGGGCTTTTGCAATCGCCGAAAGCGCGTTGAGCCCGGGCCGCACCGGTTTCGCGCTTGACGATCGCCGGCGATTTCGCCGACTCGACGACGGAGCGCGAAGGCGCGTGCCGACCGTAGCAGAGACGAGGGAACCGTGACGAACCGATCGAGCCATCGACCCGCCGCGAACCGTCTCGGCCGACGGCGCGGAAAGCGGCGTTCGTGACGCGCACCGTCGTCCGCTTTGCCCCCTCGCCGACGGGCTACATCCACATCGGCAACCTGCGAACGGCGTTGTTCAACTGGCTGTTCGCCAAGGCGCAGGGTCGCGACGGCGCGTTCATCCTGCGCTTCGACGACACCGACCGCGAGCGCTCGCGCGACGAATACGCCGACGCGATCGCCGAGGACCTCGAATGGATCGGCATCCGGCCGGACATGGTCGTCCGCCAGTCGGACCGGCTCGGCCGCTACGAGGCTGCGGTCGAACGGTTGAAGGCGTCGGGGCATCTCTACCCGTGCTACGAGACGCCGGAAGAACTGGATCGCGAGCGTAAACGGCGCATGGCGCGCGGCCTGCCGCCGGTCTACGGCCGCGAGGCGTTGCGCCTGTCGACCGCCGAACGCGAACGCCTCGAAGCGGATGGGCAGCGGCCGCATTGGCGCTTCCTGCTGCCGAACTTCGACGGCGACCCGGTTTCTCCGAGCCGCCGGGAGATCGCCTGGGACGACCTGCTGCTCGGTCCGCAAGTCGTCGATCTCGCGTCCTTGTCCGATCCGGTGCTGGTGCGCGGCGACGGCACCTGCCTCTACACGCTGACATCGGTCGTCGACGACGGCGAGATGAGCGTCTCCGACGTCGTTCGCGGCGCCGACCACGTGACGAACACCGGCGTCCAGATCGCGCTCTTCCGGGCGCTCGGGCACGAGCCGCCGCGCATCGGCCACCACAACCTCCTGGCGACGATCGACGGGGAGGGCCTGTCGAAGCGAAGCGGCGCGCTGTCCCTCCGCTCGTTGCGCGCCGGCGGCATCCAGCCGATGGCCGTCGCCTCGCTGGCTGTGCTGACCGGCCTGCCCGGCGCGATCGAGGCGGTGCCGGACCTGGCGAGCCTCGGGTCGCGGCTCGATCTTTCACACGTCTCGTCGTCCGTCTCGAGGTTCGACCCGAGCGAGCTCGAACGGCTGTCGGCGGAGATCGTCCACGGGCTGGAGCCCGACGCGGTGCGCGAAGAACTCGCAGCCATCGGCGTTCCAGCCGACGCAGCCGACGCGTTCTGGCTTGCGGTTCGGGCCAACTGCGCGCGTGTTTCGGACGCCGCCGAATGGCTGCCGGTCGTCTTCGGCGACCTGCCGAAGCCGGCCGAGCTCGCAACCGAGGATGCGGCGTTCCTCGCCGCAGCCTTCGACCGCCTGCCGCCCGGGCCCTGGGACAACGGGACCTGGAAGGCGTGGACGGACGAGGTCAAAGCGGCGACCGGTCGCAAGGGCCGGGCGCTGTTCATGCCGCTGCGGCTGGCGCTGACCGGCCTCGATCATGGGCCGGAACTCGCCGCCCTCCTGCCGCTGATCGGCCGCGAGCGGGCGATAGCGCGGCGGCCGTGATCGAACTGCTGCGGCGGCGAGGCGGCGACGCTTCCTCCTTCTCCCAAGCCGGGAGAAGGTGCCGGCAGGCGGATGAGGGAATGAAGGACGCCAACGTCCCGCGCCTCAGCTTCCGGCGACCTATTTCAACGCTGCGGCCTTCATTCCCTCACCCGACCCTTCGGGCCACCCTCTCCCGACTCGGGAGAGGAAGTCCCCTTCCGCCTGGCATTGTTCCGTTAACTCCGCTGCACCGCCTCGGCGATGGCGATCGCCGCCATGTTGACGACGCCGCGCGAGGTGACGGACGGGGTCAGGACGTGCGCCGGCTGGCGGACGCCGAGCAGGATCGGGCCGACGTGCAGCGCGTCGATCATCACCTTGACGACGTTCATCGTGATGTTCGCGGCGTCGAGGTTCGGGAAGACGAGGAGGTTGGCGTTCCCCGTCAGCGTCGATTGCGGCATGACGCGCTGCCGCGCGGCTTCGGACAGCGCCGCGTCGCCGTGCATCTCGCCGTCGATCTCCAGGTCCGGCGCCTGCTCGCGGATCTGCTTCAACGCCCGCCGCAGCTTGCGGGTCTCCTCCGTGTCGTCCGTGCCGAAGTTGGAGTGCGACACCAGCGCCGCCTTCGGCACGATGCCGAAGCGGCGGATCTCGGCCGCGGCCAGCAGCGTCATCTCGGCGATCTCCTCGCAGGTCGGGGTGCGCTGGACGTAGGTGTCGAGGAAGAACTTCGTTTCCGACTGCGAGATCAGCATCGACATGGCGGCGAACTTCTTCACCCCTTCGGCGAAGCCGATGACCTGGCCGATGTTGCGCATGTGCGGCGTGAAGTGGCCTTCGAGGCCGCAGATCATCGCGTCGGCCTCGCCGCGCGACACGGAGACGGCGCCGATGACCGTGTTGTTGGTGCGCACGATCGTGCGCGCCGTGTCCGGGTTGACGCCCTTGCGCCCGACCTTCGAGAAGTAGTGGTCGACATAGTCGCGGTAGCGCGGGTCGTCCTCCGGGTTGACCACCTCGAAGTCGGTCCTCGGACGGATGCGCAGGCCGTAGCGCTCCAGCCGCGTCAGGATCACCGACGGGCGCCCGACGAGGATCGGCACGCCGATGCCCTCCTCGATCAGCACCTGCGTCGCGCGCAACACCCGTTCGTCCTCGCCCTCGGCGAAGATCACGCGCTTGCCCGAGTTCCTTCCCATCTGGAAGATCGGCTTCATGATGAGGCCGGTGCGGAACACGAAGCGGTTCAGGCGGTCGAGATAGGCCGCCTCGTCCTCGATCGGGCGGCGGGCGACCCCGGTTTCGGCCGCCGCCTTCGCCACCGCCGGCGCGATCTTCAAAATCAGCCGCGGGTCGAACGGCGAAGGGATCAAGTATTCCGGCCCGAACGTCGGCGTTTCGGAGCCGTAGGCCTTCGCGGCGACCTCGGACACCTCCTCGCGCGCGAGCGCGGCGATGGCGTCCACCGCCGCGACCTTCATCGCCTCGTTGATCGAGGTCGCCGCGCAATCGAGCGCGCCGCGGAAGATGTAGGGGAAGCAGATGACGTTGTTGACCTGGTTCGGGAAGTCCGAGCGGCCCGTGCAGATCATCGCGTCCGGCCGCACCTCGCGCGCGACGTCCGGCATGATCTCCGGCGTGGGGTTGGCCAGCGCGAGGATCAGCGGCTTGGCCGCCATCTTCTCTAGGTATTGCGGCTTCAGGACGCCACCGGCCGACAGGCCGAGGAACACGTCGGCGCCGTCGATCGCCTCAGCGAGCGTTCGCATTTCGGTCCGCTTGGCGTAGACCGCCATCCAGCGGTCGATCCGCGCCGGCCGCCCCTCGTAGACGACGCCGTCGATGTCGGTGCAGACGATGTTCTCGACCTTGGCGCCGAGCGCGACAAGAAGGTTCAGGCAGGCGATCGCCGCCGCGCCCGCGCCGGAGGAAACGATCCTCGCGTCCTCGATGCGCTTGTTCGCGAGCCCCAGCGCGTTCCTCACCGCCGCCGCGACGATGATCGCCGTGCCGTGCTGGTCGTCGTGGAAGACCGGGATGCCCATGCGCTCGCGCAGGCGCTCCTCCACCTCGAAGCATTCCGGTGCCTTGATGTCTTCGAGGTTGATGCCGCCGAAGGTCGGCTCCAGCGCTGCCACCACGTCGACGATCCGGTCGATCTCGGTGGCGTCGATCTCGATGTCGAACACGTCGATGTCGGCGAACTTCTTGAACAGGACCGCCTTTCCCTCCATCACCGGTTTGGAGGCGAGGGGACCGATGTTGCCGAGGCCGAGCACGGCCGTGCCGTTGGACAGCACGGCGACGAGGTTCTGCCGGCCGGTGTAGTCGGCGACGGTTTCGGGGTCGGCGGCAATAGCGCGGCAGGGCGCGGCGACCCCCGGCGAGTAGGCGAGCGCCAGGTCGCGCTGGTTGCCGAGCGGCTTCGTCGCCTGGATCGCGAGCTTACCCGGCCGCGGGTGCCGATGGTAGAACAGCGCCTGCTCGTCGAGCTCGCCGGTCGTCGGCCGATCCGCGCGCCCCTGCGCCTCCGGTCGGCGCACCTCGTTCTGCAGCGCGGTGCTTTCGGCGTGGTCGTCCATGACGCGTCCTCCCGCCGCTCCCTTATCGCGATTTCGGGCGATCGGGCTAGCCGCCGGGCACGGCCCACGCGGTCACCCCCAAAGCAGCGGCGAGGGGGGCGACACGGTCGAACCGGCGTAGGTCAGGCCGTGCGGACGGTCGGCCTTCATCAGAAGCGGACCGTCGAGGTCGACGAGGTCGGCGCCCTGCGCGAGCAGCACGGCCGGGGCCATGGCGAGCGAGGTCGAGACCATGCAGCCGACCATCAGGCCGAAGCCGAGCCGCCGCGCTTCCGCCGCCAGAAGCAGCGCTTCCGTCAGGCCGCCGGTCTTGTCCAGCTTGACGTTGACGTAGTCGTAGCGGCCGACGAGGGCCGCGAGGTCGGCGGTCTTGTGCAGCGATTCGTCGGCGCAGACCGGAACCGGGTGCGGAATCCGGCCGAGCATTGCGTCGTTTCCGGCCGGCAACGGCTGTTCCACGAGGATCGCGCCCGCCGCGGCCGCCGCCAGCATGTTCGGCAGCAGGGTCTCGGCCGTCCAGCCCTCGTTGGCGTCGAGGATGAGGCGTGCCCCGCCACTGGCGGAACGGACGGCGCGGATGCGCTCGACGTCGCCCGCGCCGCCGCCGACCTTCACCTTCAGGAGTGTCCGGTCGCTCGCGGCGCGGGTCGCGGCCGCCATGTCCTCCGGGGTCCCGAGCGAGATCGTGTAGGCCGTTTCCAGCGCGCGCGGCGCGCCCGGCGCGACGGTGGCGGCGACCGCGTGGCCGCCGAGCTTGGCGTCGAGGTCCCACAGCGCGCAGTCCAGCGCGTTGCGCGCCGCGCCGGCCGGCATGAGGCGCTGCAGTTCGTGCCGGTCCGCGCCGGCCTCGATCGCCTCGCGCACGGCTTCGATCGCGGCGCAAACGCTGTCGACGCTTTCGTCGTAGCGCGGGTAGGGCACGCATTCGCCGCGGCCGGTGGAGGTGCCGTCCTCGATCGTGGCCACCACGACGCGCGCCTCGGTCTTCGAGCCGCGGGCGATCGTGAAAACCTGAGCGAGCGGAAAGGCTTCCACTGTGACCGAAACACGACGCCGCACGGACAATCCCTTTCCTACGACCGGTTTGCGACGTCCGGCGCCATGACAGAGCCGCAAGCCGTCGTTAACGTTCCGTCCTGAAATCCGAGCCAGCGGGGCCGCGGCTCGGCGATCGTCGTTGTCCGACACTCGCGGGACGACGGCAAGATGGTAGCCGCAGGGCCGATCGCGATCATGCTGGACATCAAGGACGGGGACGGGCCTGGCGGCGGCGCGGCGGTGGGCCGCCGGACGGTGCCGCCGACGCTCGTCGCCGACAAAGCCGACGGCGGCGTCGTCCTGCAGCTGGGCGGCGACTGGCTGGCGCGCACGATCGGTGTGGTCGAGAAGACCGTCGAGGAGACCCGTGGAACCGATCTCGGCCGAACCGTGGTGGTCGACACCGGCTCGGTCGGCCGCATCGACACCGCCGGCGCGTTCCTGGTCGAGAGCCTGGTGCGCTCGCTCGGGGAGAAGGGCGGCACCGTCGAGCTTCGCGGCGTTCGAGAGGACGACGCGCTGTTCAAGGCCGTGCGCCAATCGATCGAGCGCGAACGGCCGGAGCCAGCGAAGCCGCAGGGATTCGCGCTGACGCTCGCCGTGGCGGCGGTGGGTCGCGGCATGTACGCCGTGAGGGACGAGTTCGTCGGCGGCCTGAACATCATCGGCGCCTCGATCTACGGCGCCGGCCGGCGCGTCACCGGCCAGACGCAGGTCCGCATGGCGGCCATCGTCACCCAGATGGACCGGATGGGCGTGCGCGCCGTGCCGATCATCGCGCTCATGAGCTTCCTGATCGGCGGCATCATCGCGCAGCAGGGCGCGTTCCAGCTCCAGTCCTTCGGGGCGGAGATCTTCGTGGTCGATCTCGTGGGCATCCTGCAGCTTCGCGAGATCGGCGTCCTGATCACCGCGATCATGATCGCCGGCCGCTCGGGCAGCGCCATCACCGCCGAGCTCGGCTCGATGAAGATGCGCGAAGAGGTCGACGCGCTGACCGTGATCGGCTTGAACCCCATCGGCGTCCTCGTCTTCCCGCGGCTCGTGGCGCTGACGATCGTGCTGCCGCTCCTGGCCTTCATCGCGGACATCGCCGGCATCGCCGGCGCGATGATGACGACCTGGATCTACATCGGCATCCCGCCGGAAGCCTTCATCCAGCGCCTGCGCGAATCGGTGGACGTCGCCACGGTGTTCGCCGGCCTGATCAAGGCGCCGTTCATGGCGATCATCATCGGCGTCGTCGCGTCCGCGGAAGGCATGAAGGTCGGCGGCAGCGCGGAAAGCCTCGGCCTGCATGTCACGACCTCGGTCGTGAAGTCCATCTTCTTGGTGATCGTCGTGGACGGCTTCTTCGCCATCTTCTACGCTTCGATCGGCTACTGACATGGACGACGCGAAACCCGTTGCGAGGGGACACGGCGACGCTCGCGCGGCTGAGGCGGACGACGACGTAATCATCCGCGTGCGCGGCGTCGACGTCTCGTTCGGCCCGAAGCAGATCCTGAAGAACTGCGATCTCGACGTGAAGCGTGGCGAGATCCTCGGCTTCGTCGGCGGGTCCGGCACGGGCAAGTCCGTGCTCCTGCGCACGATTCTCGGCCTCAACGAGAAGCAGGCCGGCACGATCGAGGTTTTCGGCATCGACTACGAACGCGCCAGCGAGGACGAGCGCCTGGCCGTCGAGCAGCGTTGGGGCGTCCTGTTCCAGCACGGCGCGCTGTTCTCGGCGCTGACGGTGCTGGAGAACATTCAGGTCCCGATGCGCGAATACCTCGACCTGTCGCCGAAGCTGATGAACGAGCTGGCACGGCTGAAGATCGATCTCGTCGGCCTGCAACCGGACGCCGCGCATAAGTATCCTTCCGAACTGTCCGGCGGCATGATCAAGCGCGCCGCGCTGGCCCGCGCCCTGGCGCTCGACCCGGACATCGTGTTCCTCGACGAACCGACCTCCGGGCTCGACCCGATCGGCGCGGCCGACTTCGACGAGCTGATCATGACGCTGCGCGACACGCTCGGCCTCGCCGTCTACATGGTGACGCACGACCTCGACTCGCTGTTTCAGGCCTGCGACCGCATCGCGGTGCTTGGTCAGAAGAAGGTGCTGGTCGAAGGCGGCCTGCAGACCATGCTCGATTCCGACGACCCTTGGGTCAGGTCCTATTTCCACGGCAAGCGCGCCCGGACCGTCGTCCTCGACGATCGTCCGAACGAGGTCGCGTCCGCCGCCGACATGCCGCGAAGGGCGTAACAGCGATGGAAACCCGCGCGAACTACGTACTCGTCGGTCTGTTCACGATCGGCGTCCTGATCGCGAGCTTCCTGTTCGTCTACTGGACGGCGAACGTTTCGAACCAGGACAGCCGCGTCGAGCTGATCGTGCGCATCGAAGGCTCGGTGAACGGCTTGTCCGTCGGCAGCCAGGTGCTGTTCAACGGCCTGCGCGTCGGCGACGTGCGCAACCTGCGCATCGACCCGAACGACCCGCGCACGGTGATCGCGAGCACCCGCGTCGACGCGACGACGCCGATCACCACCTCGACGCGCGCGACGATCGGCTTCGCGGGCCTCACCGGCCAGGCGTTCATCGAGTTGGCGGGCGGCTCGGCGAACGAGCGCAACATCATCCAATACGCGCAGGAGCAGGGTGCCGTCCCGGTGATCCGCGCCGACCCGTCCGACGTGACGGACATCCTCGCCACCGCCAAGGACATCGCCGACCGCGCCAACAACATCCTCGGCCAGTTCGAGGCGGTGGTGAACGATATCGGCCCGGCGGTCCGCACGACGGCCGCCAACATCACCTCGACCTCGGAGAACGTCCGCGTCTTCACGCAAACGCTCGCCGACAATTCGGGGCAGTTGAACGCGTTCCTGCAAAGCGCCGGGCGGCTGGCCGACGCGGCGACCGTGGTCGCGCAGGAACTGCCCTCGACGGTGCGAGCGGTGCGCGGCATCGCCGAGGCGATCGACCCGGCCGACGTTCGCGCGACGCTCGACAACGTCGCCGCCGTTTCGCAGACGGTGCGCGACCAGTCCGGCGCCGTCGCCGGCATCGTCGACTCGGTCCGGTCCGCGGCCGCCAGCATCGGCCGCGTCGGCGACGTGATCGGCGCCAACACCGCGAACGTCGAGCGCGTTCTGAGCAATCTCGGACCCTTGAGCGACAACGCCAGCCGCATCGCCGCCAACCTGAACACGACGGTCGACCGAGCGAACGAGGTTCTGGCCGGCGTCGACGCGGCCGACGTGCGCGCGACGCTCGACAACGTCGCCGCCATTTCTGAGACCCTGCGCGGTCAGTCCGGGGCGGTCGCCGGCATCGTCGAGTCCGTGCGTTCCGCGACCGCCAGCGCCGCCCGCATCGGCGACGTCGTCGCCGCCAACGCGCCGAACATCGAGCGTGGTCTCGCCGCCCTCGGGCCGCTCGGCGAGAACGCCGACCGCGTGGCGACCAACCTGAACACGACGGTCGATCGCGCGAACGAGATTCTCGCCGGCGTCGATCCGGAGCAGTTGCGACAAGCCTTGAACAACGTGACGGGCCTCACGGCCGGCCTGAACGCGCGGACAACGGCCATTCAGGAACTGATCGACAACGCCGGCAGCGCCGCCCGGACGATCGACCTCACCGTCGGCAACTTCAACGCGACGCGCGAACAGGTCGATCGTATCCTGTCCGGCATCGACGCGGGCACGGTGACGCGCGCCGTGGACAACGTCAGCTCGGCCACGGACAACGTCGCCCGTGCGGCCGATTCGATCGCGCGCGTCGCCAACGACGTCGGCGCGCGGCGCGAGGATATCGACGCGATCATCACCAACGTCAGGGACGCGACCGGCAAGGTCAACGTCGCCTCCTCCCGCCTCCAGACGATCCTCGCGTCCTTCGACCGTTTCCTCAACGAGGACTCGACGAACACGCTGCTCGACCGCGCCAGCGTCGCGCTCGCCGCCGTGCAGGATGCGGCGAACCGCGTCGGCACGGCCGCGACCAGCCTCAACGCGCAGGTCGGGCCGATCTCGGCGAGCATCCGAGGCTTCACCGATCGCAGCCTGCCGGACATCCGCAACTTCGTTCGCGCCGCGACGGACACCGTGAACCGCTTCGGCACGGCGGTCGACTCCTTCGAGTCCAACCCGCAACGGCTGATCTTCGGCGGCGAGGACATCAAGCAGTTCAACGGCAGGACCCGACGTTGACCGGGCCGGCGTTCAAGGAAGCGTCGCGTCCGGCGGCGGGGATCGCGATGCGTCGCAAGGGTTCGACGATGTGGAACGGATCACGCTCGCTCACCGCGATGGCGTTGGCTTTGGGTCTGTCCGGCTGCGCCGCGCTCGGGGGTTCGCAGCCCGGCGACACCTACGAGCTTTCCGGGGCCGCCGGTGGTGCCAGCGCCGCGCGGGCGGGTGGGCGAACCCAGCTCCTCGTGCCCGATCCGACGGCGCTCAAGACGCTCGACTCCAACCAGATCGTCGTGAAGCCGACGCCCTACACGGTCGAGGCGCTGGCCGACAGCCAGTGGAGCGACCGCCTGCCGCGCATGGTGCAGTTGCGGATGGTGGAGGCGTTCGAGAAGACCGGACGCGTCGGCGCCGTCGGCGTGCCGGGGCAGGGGCTGGCGATCGACTATCAGGTCATTCTCGAGATCCGACGCTTCGAGATCGATGCGGCGAACGGCCGGAACGCCGCGATCGAGATCGCGGTGAAGATCCTGAACGACCGGAACGGCACGGTACGCGCGACCCGTAGCTTCACCGGCGCGGCCGCCGTTCCGGGCAGCGCCAACGCGGACTACGTCGCGAGCCTGGATCGGGCGTTCGACGGCGTATCGCGCGAGATCGTCGCATGGACGCTTCGCACGGTGTGACGCCGACGGGAGCCGTGTTTCCTCCGGGACCTTCTCGCGATACCCGGGCGGTGCCCTTGGTTTGTCGCCACTTCGGTTATCGTTCGGTCTCGTATAAAAAAGGGCGGCTCCCGGCCGCCCTTTCTCGATCCAACCCTGCCCGATCGTTCGAGCCTACCCGTCGAAACGGCCGGAGGCATGCGCGAGCATCGTGTAGACCTTGCCGGTATCGGACCCGAGGTAGCCGCGGGCGAGGCTGCTGTCCGCATCCTCGGCGCTGATGTCAGCGAGCAGCCCTTCGAAATCGGCGATGTATCGATCCACGGCCGTACGGAAATCCGTGTCGCGCTGATACTTGCGTCGAATTTCGTCGAAGGTCTGCTGGCCCTTCATCGTGTAGAGGCGCCGGGTGAACACGTTGCGCTCGCCGCGACGGTAGCGGTCCCACAGCTCGACCGAAATCTCGTGGTCGATCGCCCGCGCGATGTCGACCGAGAGCGAGTTCAGCGAGTCGACGACATGCTCGGGCGAGCGCGGCGCCACAGGCGGGGTCGCGGCCGGCAGCTGCGCCGCGGTCGGCTCGGACGACGACGCCGCGGCCTCGGTCACCCCCTCCGCGGCCGGCTCCTCGTCGCGCGATGCGCGGCGCAGCAGGTCCGAAACCCAGCCACCGCCGCGAGCCGGCTGGTCGGCGAGA
>CAXUCL010000013.1:29477-31811 GCA_964249395.1 uncultured Rhizobiaceae bacterium | reverse complement strand
TCCCCGAGCTTCAGGTACGTCACCGGGTCCGAAACCACGATGCCGGCGTTCTTGCCCGGATCGGTCGGCCCGTGGAAATGCGCGCCGATCGCCGGACCGGTGAGGCCGTCGTAAGCGATCCGCCAGCGCAGGACGCGGGTGTCGGTGTCGAGGAACACCTCGGCCCGGCCGGTCGCCGTGCTGTCGTTCGGCGGCACTTCGTTCTTGGCGCTCAGCTCGGCCGTGGCGGCGAGCTGCTCGGCGCCGGCGCCGGAGGCGAGACCCGCAACCGCGGCCGCGCAGACGAGGAAAAGGCAGTTCACGCGCATGATCTCATCCTTTCGAAGCCGGACCCTCCGTCTTCCCTGACGAAACCCGTAATCGTCGGCGGCTCCGGAAAACGCAAGTCCGCCTTCGTTGCCCCTCGCGCGATACCAGACGGCCTCTTAGCCGCGGAAGAACGGGCGCAAGCCCCGGCGACGGGCGTTGCGCCGTCGTCCGAGCGCCGCGCCGATCATCGCGATCCCCGCCAGGCCCGCGACGACGGCGACGGCGCCCACGGTGCCGCGGTCAACCGGCCGCCGTCGATCCGACCGTCGTCGCTCGGCGGCGCGAACAGGTTGCCGTCCGTCGCGGGCACCGGGTCGGCCTTGCCGAAGTAGGTGTTCAGGAAGCCGTTCAGCACCGCCGCCCCGAGGTTCGGGGTGAGGAACTGCGCGAGCTTCAGGAACGCCGTCGGCGCCCCGATCGCGGTGGAATGCTTCGGAACGTCGGCGAGCCGCACCACCGCTTTCGCCACCGTGCGGGGGTCCAGCGCGCCCGGCGGCAACGACAGCCGCCCGCCCGCGTAGTTGCCGGCGTGCCGGATCGCCGGCGTGTCGACGAAGGTCGGGTAGACGTCGCAGACGTGGATGTGCGGATGGAGCGACAGCTCGCCGCGCAGCGCCTGCGACATGCCGCGCAGGCCGAACTTGGCCGCCGTGTAGGCGACGGCCTGCGCGGCCGGCAGGAAGCCGCCGACCGAGATCATGTTGACGAACGTGCCGCGTTTCTGCGCCAGGAAGATCGGCAGCACGGCGTGGGCGTCGTTCAGGTGACCGACCAAGTTCGCCGCGACCACCTGGTGGTGCGCCCGGATCGGCGTTTCGTGGAACTTGCCGACCGCGCCGACGCCGACGTTGCTGAACCAGAGGGCGATCGTGCCGAGCCATTCGGCCGCCCGCTCCGCCAGCCGCTTGACGGCGTCCGCGTCGGTCACGTCGGTCGGCACCACGAGCGTTTCGGCGCCGAGCGCGCGGCAGCGCTCGGCCACCGTTTCCAGCGCCGCCGCGTTGCGCGAGGCGAGCACCAGCTTCGCCCCGCGCGCCGCGAAGGCCTCGGCGGTCGCGGCGCCGATGCCGCTGGAAGCGCCGGTGATGACGACGCGCTTGTTTCTCGAATGGGGCATCGGCTCGACCTCGGTTCCGTCGCCGACGCAACTGGAGGCCGATCGCGCCTCCGCCAGCCGGAGCGGGTGTCGCATCGCGCCGGTCGGCGGTTCATTCGCAGCGGACCGTCCCGTCCGTCCGGTCGCTGCCGGCGCCGAGGGTTTCGGACGGCGTCCGGGTCGAGCGTCCCGTCGGGCGCGCAAACGTCCGGTCCCCGCCGAACCTCGACGCGACGCGGCGCCGATCGGGCGGTTCCTGGAGAAGCGCGACTTCCGCCGTCGCGTTTCGCTCTATCGCCGATCGGGGCCGCTTCCCTAAACCAGATCGGCGCGGGGCGTTCGCGAACGGGAGTGCCGATGTTCCTCAGCGTCTTCGACCTTTACAAGATCGGCATCGGGCCGTCCTCGTCGCACACGATGGGGCCGATGACGGCGGCGGCGCGCTTTCTCGCCGAACTGAAGAACGGGAACTGGCCGCGGCCGCCCGGCGCCGTCGTGTCCCGGCTGCGCGTCAGCCTGCACGGCTCCCTCGCCTTCACCGGCATCGGCCACGCGACCGACCGCGCGGTGGTGTTGGGCCTTGCCGGCTTCGTCCCGGCGACCGTCGATCCGGACCGCGTCGACGCCGTCGTCGCCGAGGTGAGGGAAAGCGGCAGGGTCCGGCCGGACGGCCACCCGTCCTACGGCTTCGAGCCGGCGCGCGACCTCGTCTTCGACCGCAAGCGGCCGCTGCCGGGCCACGCCAACGGCATGAGCTTCGAGGCGTTGGACGCGGGCGGCCTCATGCTGCTGCGGCGCGTCTACTACTCGGTCGGCGGCGGCTTCGTGGTGGACGAGGACGAACTGCAGCGGCAGCAGTCCGCGACCGCGCCGGCCGCCGACGCGGCCGGGGCCGGGGCCGTGCCGCATCCCTTCGCGAGCGCCCCGGG
>CAXUCL010000013.1:22249-29467 GCA_964249395.1 uncultured Rhizobiaceae bacterium | reverse complement strand
GCGGAGATGCTGGCGACGGCCAAGCGCACCGGCCTGTCGATCGCCGCCATGCAGCGCGAGAACGAGCTCGCCTTCCTGTCGGCGCGCGAGCTCGATGATCGTCTCGACGCCGTCGCGGCGGCGATGGGCGACTGCGTCCGGCGCGGCATCGGCCAGGAGGGCGTCATGCCCGGCGGCTTGAAGATCCGGCGCCGCGCCAAGGCGATCCATGACAAGCTGCAAGCGGACGCCGGGCGGAACGTCTTCCAGCCGCTGCTCGCCAACGACTGGCTGGCGGTCTACGCGATGGCGGTGAACGAGGAGAACGCCTGCGGCGGCCGCGTGGTGACGGCGCCGACCAACGGCGCGGCCGGCGTCGTGCCGGCGGTGATGGCGTATTTCCGTCACTTCCACGCGGAGGCCGGCCCGGCGCACATGCGCGAGTTCCTCCTCACCTCCGCCGCGATCGGCGGGCTGATCAAGCGCAACGCCTCCATCTCGGGGGCCGAGGTCGGCTGCCAGGGCGAGGTCGGCTCGGCCTCGGCCATGGCGGCGGCGGGCCTCGCCGCCCTGATGGGCGGCTCGCCGGAGCAGATCGAGAACGCCGCCGAGATCGCGCTGGAGCACCACCTCGGCATGACCTGCGATCCGGTCGGTGGCCTCGTGCAGGTGCCCTGCATCGAGCGCAACGCCTTCGGGGCGGTGAAGGCGGTGACCGCCGCCTCGCTGGCGATGAAGGGCGAGGGCCTGCACTTCGTGCCGCTCGACGCCTGCATCGAGACCATGCGCCAGACCGGCCGCGACATGGACCACCGCTACAAGGAGACCAGCCTCGGCGGCCTCGCCGTCAACCTGCCGGAATGCTGACGACGGTCGCGACGTTTCCCGTCGAGCGGGGCGACGGCGGCCTGCGCAAGCCGGCCTCCCCTCCGGTGCCGGACCGGGAACCGTCCGATCCGCGCCGTTGCGGCGGCCGTGGAGCGATGCCCCCGCCTGCTCGTCCGGCATCCGAAGCGGGCGCCAGGCATCGACGACACGCCGGCGAGCCCGAACGATCGGCGCTCGTCCTCCCCGATCGCGGCGGTCATCGCGGCCGTCGGCATCGTGCTGCGGAAGACTGCGATCCTTCTTCGCGAACGTGCCGCGGGCCGGTTGTCGAGAATCGTGACGATGGCGGGCGGGCTGGATGCGAGCGTCGATCGCGCACGCTCGCCTGCGCGGCACGGCCGTGAAAGCCGACCGATCCGAGACGGGTCCCGATCGTCGGTGGCAAGCCGGCGGGCGTCGGGGCTCACTTCTGGAGCGTCAGCGAGGAAGGGCGGAAGCGGCAGGCGGAGATTTTGCCATCTCTCATCGGTCACGACCCGGCGACGCACCGCCTGCCGTCGCGAACGCATTGCTAGAGCCGACCCCGCCGCCATCGCCCCGATCGTCGCCGTCGATCGATGGTTCGAGCGGGTCCCTGCCTTGGTCTCAGGTCACGCCTCCGCCGAGGTAGGCCTGAACGACGGCCTCGTCATGGGCGAGTTCGACGCCCGGGCCTTCCAGCACGACGCGGCCCGTTTCCAGCACGTAGCCGTAATGGGCGAAGCGCAGCGCCGCCTTGCTGTTCTGTTCCACGAGCAGGATCGTCACCCCGTCCGCGTTGAGTTGCTGGACGATGCCCATCACCTCCTGGATCAACTGCGGCGCCAGCCCCATCGACGGCTCGTCGAGCAGGAGGAGCTTGGGCGCGGCCATCAGGGCGCGGCCGATGGCCAGCATCTGCTGCTCGCCGCCCGACAGGTAGCTCGCGTCGTTGTTGCGGCGCTTGGCCAGGATGGGAAATTGGTGGAAGACGCGCTCCATGCGGCGGCGTCGCTCGCCCGCGTCGGCGAGGGTGAAGGAGCCCAGTTCGAGGTTCTCCCGGATGGTCATGCCGCCGAAGATGCGCCGGCCTTCGGGCACGTGGACGAGGCCCATGTGCGGCAGCTTGTGGGCGGGAGTCCTCGTGATGTCCTCGCCCAGGAAGCGGACCGAGCCCGACGCGGCGGCGATCAGGCCGGACACGGTGCGCAGCGTCGTGCTTTTGCCGGCGCCGTTGGCGCCGAGCAGCGCGACCGCCTGGCCGCTTCGCACGTCGAGGCTGACGCCGTGCAGCGCAGTGATCGACCCGTAGCGCGCGACGACGTCGCGCACGGACAGGACCGGCTCGGACGTCGCGGTCATGCGTCGTCCGTCCCGAGGTAGGCTTCGATGACCTTCGGGTCGGAGCGCACGGCCTGCGGGGAGCCGTCGGCGATCTTCTGGCCGTGGTCGAACACGACGATCCGCTCCGACACGCGCATCACGAGCCCCATGTCGTGCTCGATCAGAAGCACGGTGACGCCGGTGTCGCGGACGCGCCGGATGAGGTCCACGAGCCCGGTCTTCTCGTTCTCGTTGAGGCCGGCGGCTGGCTCGTCGAGCAGGATGAGCCCGGGCGAGGAGGCGAGTGCCCTGGCGAGCTCGAGCCGCCGCTGGTCGCCGTAGGACAGGTTGCCGGCCAGGCGGTCGGCATGCTGCCCGATGCCGACGAAGTCGAGCCAGCGCCGGGCGACGTCCCGGATTTCGCGCTCCTCGCGACGCTGGGCGGGGAGGTGGAGGATCGCCGCCAGGATGCCGAAGCGCGTGCGGCAGTGCGGTCCCGACATCGCGTTCTCCAGCGCGGTCATCTCCTTGAACAGGCGGATGTTCTGGAAGGTGCGGGCCAGGCCGAGCGCGGTGATGCGATGCGGCGGCAGGCCCCGGATCTCCCGGCCGCCCAAGCGGATGGAGCCGCCGCTGGGGCGATAGAAACCGGTGAGGCAGTTGAACAGCGACGTCTTGCCCGCCCCGTTCGGGCCGATCAGGCTGTTGATCGCTCCCGTTTCGAGCGAGAACGACACGTCGCTGAGCACCTGCAGTCCCCCGAAGCGCAGCTGCAGGTTCTCGACTTGAAGAAACGCCATGGCGTCAGTCCCGCCTGTCGGGCCACAGGCCGCGCGGCCTGAACAGCATGATGGCCAGGAGCGCCACCGCGGTGACGAGCGGACGATAGGTTCCCGCGTCGCGCATGATTTCCGGAATGAGCGTCATCACGAGCGCGCCCAGGATCACGCCGGGAATGCGTCCCATCCCGCCGAGCACGACGCCGAGCAGGATGATCAGCGATTGGCCGAACGTGAAGCTTTCCGGCGAGATCGCCGTCATCTTCGTGGCGTAAAGGCAGCCGGCGACCGCGGCGATCACGGCGCCTAGCATGTAGGCCCGGAGCTTCACCCAAACGCGGTTGATGCCGATCCCCGCCGCCGCGTCCTCGTCGTAGCGGACGTAGAGCCAGGCGCGGCCGATGCGCGAGCGCTCGACGCTGCGGCACACGAAGATCGTCGCGAGCGCCAGGATCAGGAACGCGTAGTAGAAGTGCTGGGCCTGGACCAGCTTCAGCCCGAAGAGTTCCGGCCGCTCGATGCCGACCAGGCCGCTCGCCCCGCCGGTGATCTCGAGGTTGCGGGCGACGATCCGGACGATCTCGCCGAACCCGAGCGTGACGATCGCGAGGTAGTCGCTGCGCAGGCGCAGCGTCGGCGCGCCGATGACGATGCCGGCCACGCAGGCGGCGAGCATGGCGATGGGGATCGTCAGCCAGAAGTTGACCCCGAATTCGGTGGTCAGGATGCCCGTCGTGTAGGCGCCAACCGCGAAGAAGGCGGCGTAGCCAAGATCCAGGAGGCCGGCGTAGCCGACGACCACGTTGAGCCCCAGGCATAGGGTCACGTAGAGAAGCGCGGTGGTCGCGACCTCGACGACGTAGGGATCGGCGAACCGGGGAAGCACGACGGCGACCGCCAGGGCGGCCACGCCGAGCATCGCCACGGAGCGGCCGATCGGCTGCGGCCGGGCGGCGGCGATGGAACCGGGCGCCTGCGTCATCACACGCGCTCCACCACCGCGCGGCCGAGGATGCCCGTCGGCTTGAACACCAGGAACAGGATCAGGCCGCCGAAGACGAACACGTCCCGCCAGGCCGAGCCGACGAAGGGCAGCGACGAGCCGAACGCCTCGAGAAGGCCCAGCATCAGGCCGCCCAGCATCGCGCCCGGCACGCTGCCGATCCCCCCGATCACCGCCGCCGTGAAGGCTTTCAGGCCCATCACGAAGCCCATGAAGAAATGTACGCTGCCGTAGTAGGCCCCCGCCATGACGCCGCCGCCGGCGGCGAGCGCCGAGCCGATGAAGAAGGTGAGGCCGATCACCCGGTCGACGTCGATCCCCATGAGGCGGCTGGCCGCGCCGTCGATGGAGACCGCGCGCATGGCCTTTCCGTACATCGTGCGCGAAACGAACAGCTCCAGCCCGACCATGAGGGCGATCGAAACGCCGACCAGCACCATCTGGGTGTAGGTCACGCGCACGGTGGCGATGTCGACGCCGCTGTAGCCGAGATCGGCCCGGAAGGCCTCGTGGGCGCCGCCGGTGAGGGCCAGCGCCGAGCCGTTCAACACCATCGATGCGCCGAGAGCGGTGATCAGGATCGAGAGCCGCGGCGCGTTGCGCATCGGTCGGTAGGCGATCCGCTCGATCGCCATCCCAAGGCAACCGACGAGGAGCATCGACACCAAGAGCGCGCACAGGACGCCGAACCAGCCGTCGCCGAGCCAGACGCCGCCGATCGAAAGAACGCCGAAGCCGACGAAGGCGCCGGTCATGTAGACGTCGCCGTGGGCGAAGTTGAGAAGCTTCACGACCCCGAACACCATCGTGTAGCCCAGTGCGATCAAGGCGTAGAACGACCCGACGATCAGGCCGTTGACGACCTGCTGAACGAGTAGGTCAACTGACATGCGCACGTCCCAGGAAGAGCGGTCGGAGGAACTCGAGCCGCGGCGCGCCCCGGCGGGACGAACCCTGCCGCGGCGCGCCGAATCAGGCCCGCGTCACTCGGACAGCTTCCACTTGCCGTCTTCGGCGACCAGCGCCTGGAAGTTGGAGCCCTGGAGGGTGTTCTTGTCCGAGAACTTGATCTCCCCCGCCAAACCTCGGTAGCTGCTCGCCTTCAAAGCATCGATGACGGCTTTGGCGTCCGTCGACTTGGCCCGGGTCATCGCGTCCGCGATCAGCTGCCCGGCGTCGTACGACATCGCGGCGTATGCGCCCGGGTCGCGCTTGTAGGTTTCGGAATACCTGGTCTTGAAGTCCGATGCGGCGGACAGCAGGTCGACCGTGGGCGGAGAGAAGAGGTAGGCGCCCTCGGCCGCCGAGCCGGCGATCTCCAGGTATTCTGGCGAGTTGTTGCCGTCGCCCAGAACGATGTCGCCCGCGAAGCCCGCCTGGCGCAGTTGCTTCGTCAGCAGCGCGCCGCCGGCGTGGTAGGCCGTCCACAGAACCGCGTCGGCGCCCTTGGACCGGATGTTGGACACGACGGAGGAGAAGTCCTGCTCGCCCGACGCCACCGTTTCCGTCGCCACGATCTCGCCGCCGTCCTTGCCGAAGGCTTCGGCGGTCAGCCGGGCCAGATCCGACGAATAGGCGTCCCCTTCGTCGACGATGGCGATCTTCTTGAACCCCTTCTTCTTGAACAGGTCGACCGCGGTGATCGCCTGGGCGTCGCCGGTGGAGTTGATCAGGAAGGCGTTGCCGGCGTTGGCCTCGACGAGCTTGGTGGAGTTCGCGCCGATGATGACGAACGGGATGCCCGCGTCGCCGTAGATCTTCAACGTCGGCAGCACGGCGCCCGAGCAGTAGCCGCCGACGATCGCCGCCACCCCTTCGGACACGAGCTTGCTGCCCGCGGTGACCGCCTGCTGCGGGTCGCAGGCGTCGTCGGCCGTCACCGTGACGATCGTGTCGCCGCCGGCCGCCGTCTTCGCGTTGACGTCCGCGACGGCGAGCTTGACGGCGTTCTCCATGTCCTGGCCTTCGCTGGCCAGCTGGCCGGTCATCGGCGCGACGATGCCGATCTTGATTTCCGCGGCTCCGGCCGCGCTCGCGAGGAACAGTCCGGACAGGGCGGTTCCGCAGACGAGCGATAGCAGCTTGATCGTCATGTCTTCCTCCGTTGACGAGGGCACACGGGAGGCGTGCCGGCCCGATCGAGACGCAAGCCCGCCGTTCGAATCTCCCAGCCGGCGCGCGCTCATGTCCCGCCGATTGGATGCATTATTCGAAATCACTGTCAATGAGGGTTCCGAACGCACCGGCGGCCGCACGGTCCGCCAAGGCCGGCGCCGGCATCGTCGGGCGGGAAGAGGGCAGCAACAGCCTATCTTTGCGTCTCAGCCGCGAGGCTCCACGATTTCGCGGGGTATGGGCTTGCGCAGCCATCGACACGTCTCGACATATCTCGCAATCTTGAATAACGTATCCAAAACGTGTCAGCAGAGGGGGCGAGGCCGCCGGCGATGCACGATCCGCTCGAACCGAAACGAACCAAGTCGAAAACGAACCGGGATCATCTCGCGTTCGTTCGGTTTCGTGGCTGGCGGCGACGAAGCAGTCGACGTGCCCTGTCGCGCGCCTGCGCGTTCTGCTCGGCGCCGGTCGAGGACGCGACGGACGCCTTGCGCGCGCACCGAGACGGGCGCGACAGTCTTCGTGCCCCGTTCGCCCGCAGGTTCGCCGACGGGCGGCGGAGCGGTTGAAGCGTCGAATCGGGATCATGGGATGAGCAACGCCGGCCTTCTGTCCGTCGAAGCGCTGCAGGAGCGCGTGGAGGCGATCTTCCGCAAGGCGGGCCTGAGCGCCCTCCAGGCGGGCGCGGTCGCGCGGGTCATCGTCGCGGCCGAGCGCGACAACTGCAAGTCGCACGGCGTCTACCGCATCGAGGGGGCGCTGCGCACGATCAAGGCCGGCAAGGTCGACCCAGACGCGGTGCCCGAACTGGTGCGGCAGGAGGTGCCGGGCGTCGTGCGGGTGAACGCGCGCGGCGGCTTCGCCAATCCGGCGTTCGAGCTCGGTCTGCCGGTGCTGGCCGAGCGGGCGCGCCGCAACGGCGTCGCGGCGCTCGCGATCAACGACGCGGTGCACTTCTCGGCCCTGTGGGCGGAGGTCGAGGCGGTGGCCGCGCAGGGCCTTGCCGGTTTGGCGATGTGCCCGAGCTACGCGACGGTCGCCCCGGCCGGCGGTTCCGGGCCGTTGCTGGGAACCAACCCGCTCGCGTTCGGCTGGCCGCGCGCCGGGCCTGATCCGTACGTGTTCGATTTTGCGACGTCGGTCGCCGCGCGCGGCGAGATCGAACTCCAC
>CAXUCL010000013.1:0-22239 GCA_964249395.1 uncultured Rhizobiaceae bacterium | reverse complement strand
CCACCGCCGGGCCGGCACGCCGCTGCCGGCGGGGTGGGCCATCGACGCCGACGGGCGGCCGACCACCGATCCAGCAACGGCGCTGGCCGGCGCGATGCTGTCGTTCGGCGGGCACAAGGGCTCGGCGATCGGCACGATGATCGAGCTGCTCGGCGGGATCATGATCGGCGACCTGACGAGTCCCGAGGCGCTCGATCGGCTCGGCACGACGACGCTGTTCCCCGCGCACGGCGAGCTGATCGTCGCCTTCTCGCCGCAGCTGTTCGCGGCCGGCCGGTCCGGCGACCCGTTCGAGCGGGCCGAAGCGCTGTTCGACGCGATCCTCGGCCAGGGCGCCCGGCTCCCCTCGCAGCGTCGCTTCGGCGCCCGCGCGCGATCGGCGGTCGCCGGCATCGAGTTGTCGACCGCCGAGCTGGCGCAGCTCGATCGTTTTCTCGATCTGGGAACCGACGCCGTTTGAAGCGAGACGCTCATCCCGGTCGACCGCGAACGAAGGAACGGAGCAAGCGCAGCGTGACGTCGACCCCTGTCGTCGGCAGCAGCGCAGGCTCGAACCGTCAAACCCCGTCCCCAGCGGCTGCCGACTGTCCAACACCTGGCCGGTGCTTGTGCCGGCCGGGCCGCAGGCGGCTTCGACGGAGGCCCGAGCCGTTCGCATCGGCCTGCGTCCGGATGCCGAGCGCCTGGTGCGCCTTCGCATGGGTGATCGGGTGACCGGCATGGGCCGATCCTGCACGACCACGCACCGGCACGATCCCGATGTCCGGTGATCCGCATCGCCGCGCGGGTCATGTGTTCGGGCGCCTGCATGCGCTCGGCGTCGTTCGCGTTCTTGTTCTGGATTGCCGCAAACGGGTAGGTTTGCCTCGTGGTGAGCCTCATAGGGCGTTTGACAATGTAGGATAATGTATTCAACGTTCGGCCGACGCTGCCGGTCGAGTACGGCGGATGCTGGCGGACGGTCGGGGCGGCAGACCTCGCCCGAACGCCGTCGATGACGGTTTCGAGGGAAGGCCCATGCGCTGGAGCAGGACGTTCACCGTTGTCGGCTGCCATGCCGAGGGGGAGGTCGGCAACGTGGTGACCGGCGGCGTCGTGGACGTTCCCGGCCGCACGATGTTCGAGAAGAAGGAGTTCATCGAGCGGTCGATGGACGAGTTGCGGGGCCTGCTCCTCTTCGAGCCGCGGGGCGCGCCCTACGTCAACGCCAACATCATCCTGCCGGCCTGCGACGGGTCGGCGGACTTCGGCTACGTGATCGTGGAAAGCTCGGAATACCCGCCGATGTCGGGCTCCAACACGATCTGCGTCGCGACCGTCGCCCTGGAAACGGGCATCGTCGCCATGCGGGAGCCGGAAACCCTGTTGCGCATGGAAGCGCCGGCCGGCCTCATCGAGGTCCGGTGCGAATGCGCGGACGGCAAGGTCAAGCGCGTCGAGTTCACCAACGTCCCCGGCTTCGCGATCCATCTCGGCACGCCCGTCGAAGTCGAGGGGCTCGGCACCCTCGGCGTGGACACGTCCTATGGCGGGATGACGTTCGCGCACGTGGACGCCAAGGCGCTCGGCTTCGACGTCCGGCCGGACGAGGCCTACGACATGACGCAGCTCGGCATCCGCATCAAGAAGGCGGTGAACGAGCAGTTGCAGGTCTTGCATCCGGAGAACAGCAAGATCCGCGACGTGTCGAACGTGATCTTCGAAGGTCCGCTGGAGCGGGTCGAGGGGCGGGTGGACAGCCGGAACGGCACCGTCTGCCTGCACGGCCGGCTGGACCGCTCGCCGACCGGCACCGGCACGACGGGACGGCTGGCGGTGATGTCGGCCAAGGGCCTGATCGCTCCCGGCGAGCTGTTTCGCAACCGCTCCATCATCGGCACGCACTTCGACGGCCGCATCGTCGGGTCGGCCCAGGTCGGCGACCGGCCGGCGGTGGTCGTCACGATCGCCGGTCAGGCGTGGATCACCAGCATCGGCCAGTACGGGGTCGATCCCACCGATCCCTTCCCGCGCGGTCACCGGGTCTCGGACGTCTGGTTCTGAACGCGCGCGCGTCGGCGCGTGGCCGCGAAAGCCAAAGTGACCGGTCGGCGAGCCAGCGGGAGTCCGTCGCAGGCGAAACCGTCGAGGGAAAGCATCTTCGTCGACCTTGCGGACGCGCCCCGCGACTTCGCGCCGGTCATGGGTCCGGTCTCTTCCCACGTCCGGGCTCACCGCCTGAGGGATGCGGAGACCGCGTTCGAAAGCACGATCATCGAGATAGGCAACGGGAAGCTCGTCCGGGAAAACGATCGGGATGCCCTCACTAACCGCGAACCATCCGGAACTTCGTAGGACGCTTCAGGAGTCTCCGCCGGGGTCCGGCAACGACCGGGCTCGACCGATCCCGAGGTGATCGACCTCTGGGTTCGCTGCGAACGCAGCGGCCTGGCCAGCCGATACGAGGCCGATCCCACCGGCCGGTTCCGGGCGACCCGGACCCCGTTTGGGGGTAGGGCAAAACGCTACACTCTGAACGGCAAGCCTGCCGTCTCGAAGGTCCTGGCACAAAGCCATGGCATCGACGCGATCGGGGCCTTGCCCTTCCATCACTACCCGTCGACGTGGAACCGTCACCTGGACGACCACACCGCGAGTTTCAGGGTCTCGCCGCTCAGCGCGACGGAAACGGCGTCCACGGCGAGACGACCTTCCGACGCCGGAACCGAAGCACGCACGGGAGCATAGCGGCGTCGCCGCCCGGGTCGGGCTTCGCATGCGGTTCGGTTCGGTCGCCGCCGCCGCGTTTATCCCCATGCGCGGCTCCGGACCCGGGAGAGCCATGAAACCTGTGGCGCGAGCCCCGAACGGTATATCGTCGGCTGGATAGACGTCGATCGCGGAGAACAGGCAATGGCTATGGATCCCCTTCTTCAGCCCTATCAATTGAAGCATCTGACGTTGAAGAACCGGTTCATGACCTCGTCGCATGAACCGAACTACCACGACGAAGGCATGCCGAAGGACCGCTACATCCGGTATCACGTCGAACGGGCACGCGGCGGCATCGCCCTCACGATGACCGCCGGGTCCGCGATCGTTTCGCGGGACTCTCCGCCGGCCTTCGGCAATCTCTTCGCCTACAAGGACGAGATCGTGCCGTGGCTGAAGAAGTTGACCGACCAGTGTCACGACCTCGGCACGGCCGTCATGATCCAGTTGACCCATCTCGGTCGGCGCACCGCCTTTCACCAATCGGACTGGCTGCCGATCATCGCCGCTTCTCCGGTCCGCGAGCCGACGCATCGCGCCTTCCCGAAGGAGATGGAGGATTGGGATATCGAGCGCGTGATCAAGGATTACGCCGATGCCGCGGAGCGGATGGCCGCGGCTGGGCTCGATGGCTTCGAGCTCGAATGCTACGGGCATCTCATCGACGGTTTCTGGTCGCCGGCGACGGGCCATCGAACGGACGAGTACGGGGGATCGCTGGAGAACCGTCTGCGCTTCGGCATGCGCGTGCTCACCGCGATCCGGGAGCGCATCGGTGGCGGTTTGCTCGTCGGCCTGCGCATCGCGGCCGACGAAGACTGGAAGGAGGGCCTCAGCCGCCAGGAAGGAGTGGAGATCTGCAAGCGGTTCCGGGATTCGGGCCTGATCGACTTCCTGAACATCGTTCGCGGTCACATCGATCACGACTCGCCGGTGGTGGAAATGATCCCCCTCGCGGGAATGCGGAGCGCGCCGGCGCTGGATTTCGTCGGAGAGGTGCGCAGCGAAACGAAGTTCCCGACGTTCCACGCGTCCCGTATCGCCGACGTGTCCACCGCGCGCCATGCGATCGAAGCCGGCAAGCTCGACATGGTCGCCATGACGAGGGCTCACATCGCCGATCCGCACATCGTGCGAAAGGTCATCGAGAAGCAGGAGCACACCATCCGGCCCTGTGTCGGGGCGACCTACTGCCTCGACCGCATCTACGAAAACGGCAGCGCCGCCTGCATCCACAATCCCGCGACCGGCCGCGAGGCCGAGGTTCCCCACGTCATCGCGAAGAGCTCCGGCTCGCGAAAGTCGGTCGTCGTGATCGGCGCAGGGCCGGCAGGCTTGGAGGCCGCTCGCGTGGCGGCCGAGCGAGGCCACCGCGTCGTCCTTCTGGAGGCCGCGAATCAGGCTGGCGGCCAGGTGAGGCTGCTCACGCAGCTCAAGCGCAAGCGCGAGCTGATCGGCATCATCGAGTGGCGCGTCAGCGAGTGCGAGCGTCTCGGCGTCGACATGCGCTTCAACTGCTACGCCTCGAAGGAGGACGTGCTGGCCGAGGAGCCGGACGTCGTCATCGTCGCGACCGGTGGGATGCCGCAGGACAAGACGATACGCGAGGGCGCGGACCTTGCTATCTCGAGTTGGGACGTGCTTTCCGGCGACGCGAAGCTCGCGCCCGAAATCCTCCTTCTCGACGACCATGGCGGTCATCCCGGCATGGTCGCGGCGGAATTCATCGCCGACGCCGGATCGCAGCTCGAAATCGTCACGCCGGAACGCACGTTCGCGCCCGACGTGGGTGGGTTGAACGTCGTGCCCTACGTCCGGAACCTCACGCGCGCCGGGGTGAAGATCACGACCCTCATGCAGATCAGGAAGATCGAGCGGCACAACAATCGCCTGAAGGCGACGCTTTGGAGCCCGTACACGATGGACGACTGCGGTGAGCGGATCGTCGACCAGGTCGTGGTCGAGAACGGCACGTCGCCGCTCGACGAGCTGTATTTCGACTTGAAGGCGGACTCGTTTAATCGCGGCGAAGTCGATTACGCCGCCTTCACGACGGGAAGACCGCAGGCCATCCGATCGAACGAAGACGGCACCTACCAACTGTTCCGGGCGGGCGACGCGATCGCGTCTCGCAACATCCACGCCGCGGTCTACGATGGAATCCGCTTCACCATGGCGCTGTAGTCCCTCGTCGACGCCCGGTCGCCGGATGGTGACGCTGGTCACGCGGACGCGTCGTGCGACGCGGAACGCCGGGCTGGACGTTCCAGGTCACCCCGGCGGATGAAGCCGGCCGAGGAGGTCGACCGGTCCGCGAGCCCGGTCGAGCGCCCGGATCGCCGCGATCGCGTCGCGCATCCGTGCGGTGGTCGAACCGCCGCGGAACTCGGCAAGCCGGATCGCCTTCGCCTCGAGCTCCGCGCGCGTCAGCGTGTTGCCCGGATCGCCCTTCGGTTCTTCGACCCGCGCCGTCAGCCGGCGCCCGTCGACCGTCCGGACGCTGACCTTTCCGAGCCAGCGGCGCGGATAAAGCGCGTCGACCTCGTCGTCGCGCTGCATCCGGACCCGCTGCCGGAAGCTGGCGACGCGGTCGTCGCCGAGGGCATGGCGCTCGAACGCGTCGAGATCGGCGACGCCGTGCACCGCGATCAGGCCGAGAACCGCGCCCATCGAGAACTTCGCCTGATGGATGGTCCGCGGAACGTCCACGGCGCCGAGCACGTCGAGGGCGCCGCCGTGGACGTGCGCGACGACGTCCGCGATATCGTCGGCGCGAAGCTCTTCGCGTCGCATCAGGAGCTGGAGGGCATCCGCCGCCGGATGGGTGTGGCGGCAGGAGGCATGCCACTTGTAGGACGTTTCCTCCGTCGCCCAGCGACAGCCGAGACCGTCGGTCAGCTTGGCCGGATCGGCATCGCGCGACATTCCCGCCGCCATGCCCCGACGGCCCTCCAGGATGTGCGACGCTCCCTTGAAGCCGGATCGGGCCAGATAGGCGGCCGTCAGGCCGTTCGCGGCGGCGCGAGCGGTGTGCAACTGCTTCGAGTCCGCCGCGTCGCGCAGAAACTCCCACAGCCCCGCCGCCTGGGTGCCCGCCGAACCCATGGCGTGGTTGAGTCGCGTGGCGTCCAACCCGAGCAGCCTGCCGACGGCGGCGGCGGCGGCCAGCGTTCCCGCGGTGCCGGTCGTATGGAAGGTCTCGTAATGGGTTCGGCCGAGGAACTCGCCGCTGCGGATGCCGACTTCGTAGCCGGCGACAGTCGCGACCAGGATCTCCCGGCCGGTCGTTCCTTCGGCTTCGGCGGCCGCGAGCACGGCGGGGAAGACGACCGTCGCGGGATGGAAGACGGAACCGTTGTGGACGTCGTCCTGCTCGACGACGTGGGACGAGGCGGCGTTCACCATCGCCGCGAAATAGGGGCTCGTCCGCCGCCCGCTCGGCACGAGCGTGCTGGGTCCGGTTTCCGGCCCCATCGCGCGGGCGAAGCCTTCGATGGCCTCGACTTGCTGCGATCCCTTTCCCGCCAGCGCCGAGCCCAGCCAGTCGATCATGAGGCCCTTCGCGTATTCGACGACGCGCGAGGGAATGTCCTCGTAACGAAGGGCGGCCGCGAAGTTCGCCAGGGCCGACGTGGCGCCTGCCGGGCCGTCCCGCGTCATGTCGGCGTTCCTTGCGTGCCGTCGGCGCGCGCGACGATGCGGCGGGCGCGTTCGACGACCGGCAGGTCCACCATCTCGCCGTCGACCTGCGCGGCGGCGCCGCTAAAGGTCGCAGCCACCACCTTGCGCGCCCAGGCGACCGCGTCGGCGGCTGGGCGGAAGGCGGCGAGAACGGGCTCGACCTGCTTGGGATGGATGACCAGCTTGCCGCCGAACCCGAGCATCGCGGCGTGCCGCGCGTCGTCCTCGGCCGCCCGCGTGTCGGCGAAGGCGAGCGTGACCCCGTCGAGCGGCGCGGCGAGGCCGGCGGCACGCGAGCGCCAGACCAGTTCGTTGCGCGCGCCCAGCAACGCCAGCCGTTCGTGGGCGCAGCCGAGATCGAGCGCGAAGTCCACCGAACCGAACGCCGCCATCGCCGCGTGCCCCGACCCGAGTATCTCGGCGAGAGAGGCCAGTCCTGCCGCGGTCTCCACGAGCGCGATGAAGGCGGGTCGCATGGCGAGACGCAACCGCGCGGCGACGAGATCGGCGGCCCGCTCCGTTTTCGGCAGCATCACCGCCACGTTGGGCAAGGTCGCAACGGCGTCGAGGTCGTCCGCGTGCCACGGCGTTCCGGCGCCGTTGATGCGGACGATCACGGGCGAGGCGAATTCGGCCGCCCGGGCGACGACTGCCTTGCGGGCCGCCTCCTTCTCGGCCGGGGCGACCGCATCCTCCAGATCGAGGATCACGGCGTCGGCACCGCTCGCATCGGCCTTCCGGAACCGATCCGGCCGGGACGCCGGAACGAACAACGGCGCGACGGAAGGAACGAAGCCTACCATCGCGCGGTGGCTTCCATCGTCGTGCCGCCGTCGGCGGCCTGGACTGCCAGAGCGAGGCCGCCGGCGGCGTCGGGCGACGCGCGAAGGGTGAGCGTCTGCGGGCCGGTCGCGGGGCGGACGCTCCGGAACGAGAACTGCCGCGGCGGCCGCCCGTCGACGGCGGCGGCGAAGTTGAGAAGAAGGGTCGCTTGCAGCGGGCCGTGAATGACGAGTCCCGGATAGTTCTCGACCTCGGACGCGTAGGGGAGGTCGTAGTGGATCCGGTGCGCGTTGAACGTCAGCGCGGAATATCGGAACAGGAGCACGGGGTCGACGGCGACCCGGCGCTCGTGCGGTGCGGGCGGCGGAGGGGCGACCGCCGGCGCAGCCGCGCCCGTCGCCGCCTCGCGGTAGACGATGATCTGATCCTCCTCGACGACCGGCACCGCGTCGCACGCGATCTCCTGCCGGACCGTGACGAAACAAAGCGGACCCGACCTGCCGTTCTTCCGCTCGACCTTGGCGATCGTCGAGCGTCGCCGCATCCGCTCGCCGGTTGCCAGCGTCCCAAGGAACCGGACGTCGCTTCCCGCCCACATCCGACGCGGCAGGGGAACCGGCGGCAGGAAGTCCCGCTTCGCGGGATGGCCGTCCGGGCCGAGGGCGGGGCCCTCGACGATCTCCGGCGCCAGACACCAGTGCAACCCGAGGGGAAGCGCGCCGTTGCCTGCATCCGCGACGTGCGGCGCGAGCGTCGCCTTGTAGGCGGCGACCAGGCGGGGCGTCACGACGTCCTCGCCTGCCGTCGTCCGGCCGACCCAGCTCCGCAACGACGCGATGTTCTCGTCCACGTCACGCTCCCGTGCTTGAGGTCAGGCGGCGAACTCGGCGCGTATGTCGTCGGTGTTCGCGCCGAGCGCCGGAACGAGCGGCGGCCGCACGAACGCGCCGGTGCGGACGGCGGGCTTGGGGACGGTGACGGTTCGGCCGTTCGGCAGTTCCACCTCGATCCGGCGCAGCGCCTTGTGCCGCGACAGGTCGCGGACCTCGCTCACCCGGCCCCAGGCGTTCTGCGCGCGGTCGAGCCGCCGCGTCGCTTCCCCCGCGTCGATCGCGGCGAAGATCGGCTCGATCTCGTTGTCGAGCGCGTCGCGGTTGGCGACCCGAAGCGCGTTCGTCCGGAAGCGCTCGTCCTCGACGAGGTCGGGCCGCTGCAGCACGTCGGTGCAGAAGCGTTTCCACTCGCTGTTCTGCTGAATCGAGACGACCACCGAGGAGCCGTCCCGGCAAGCGAAGGGTCGATACGGATAGATCGAGGCGTGCGCCAGCCCGTAGCGGCGCGTTTCGCGTCCGAGGTGCTCGTAGTGCAGCAGAGGCACGGCCATCCAGTCGGCCATGCCGTCGAACATCGCGATCTCGACGACCCGCCCGAAGCCCGATGTCTGGCGGGCCAGCAAGGCCTCGAGGATCGCGGCGTGGGCGTTCATGCCGGTGGCGATGTCGGCGGCCGAGACGCCGACCTTGCTCGGGACGTCCGCGGAGCCCGTGACGGCGCAGATGCCGCTTTCGGCCTGGACGAGCATGTCGTAGGCGCGCATGGCCGCGTAGTCGGTGGTTCGACCGTAGCCGACGATGCCGACCGCGATCAGTCGGGGGAAACGCTCGGCGAGCGTTTCGGCGGCCAGCCCGAGCCGGTCGACCGCGCCCGGCGCGAGGTTGTGGACGAGGACGTCTGCCTTCGCCACCATGCGATGCAGCAGCGCCAGGTCGGCCTCGGCCTTCAGGTCGAGCGCCGCGCTTTCCTTGCCGCGGTTGAGCCACACGAAGTACGCCGACATGCCCTCCACCGCGTCGTCGTAGTGCCGGGCGGTCTCGCCGTCGGGACGCTCGACCTTGATGACGCGGGCGCCGGCGTCCGCGAGCCGCACCGTGCACAGCGGCGCCGCAACGGCCTGCTCGATCGAGACGACGAGCAGGCCGTCCAGCGGCCGGGCCGGATCAGACATTGCGTTGCACCCCGGACCTGGCCAGCACGCCGGGCTTCAGGCGCTCGTTCGGCCCGTAGTCCTTTGCGGGATGGAAGAACAGTCGGGGCACGGTATCGATCTCGCCGAGCCGTTTGCCGTAGGCGGCGAGATAGCTCTTGCGCCCTTCGTCGCCGACGCGGCCGGGCATGTAGGCGACGAAGGGCGGCAGCACGTCGAAGCCGGAATAACGGAACAGGCCGTTGTGGATCGGCCAAAGCACCGACAGGATGTCGCCGTCGATGCCGTCCGGCGCGTAGGTGTCGGCCGAGGTGCCGGTCGTGGTTGCGACCATGGCCAGCTTTCCCTTGAACAGGCCGGTGTCGTACTTGCGGCCCGGCAGGTAGGCGAAGCCGCGCGCGAAGACGCGGTCGGCCCAGCCCTTCAGGATCCCGGGCATGCCGAACCACCAGATCGGGAACTGGAAGATCAGAAGATCGGCCCGTGCGAGCTTCTCCATCTCCGTCGCGATGTCCAACGCGGTCCGGCCGTTCTGGTAGGCCGCCGTTTGTTCCGTCGCCAGGCTGAAGAAGTCCGGATTGCCCGGCTCGCCGACGATGTCGTCGCGCCCCGCGACCGACGCGAAGCCCATCGCGTAGAGATCGCTCACGACCACGTCGTGCCCTGCGGTCGAAAGCGTCTCGACCGCGACGTCCTTCATCGCGCCGTTGAAGGACTTCGGCTCCGGATGGGCGTAGACGATCAGCACGTTCACGACGGCTTCCTTCAGTACGAGCGTGGGAGGCCGAGGACGTGCTCGGAAAGGTAGGAAAGGATCAGGTTGGTCGAGATCGGGGCGACCTGATAAAGGCGCGTCTCGCGGAACTTGCGCTCGACGTCGTATTCCTCCGCGAAGCCGAAGCCGCCATGCGTCTGGATGCAAACGTTGGCCGCCTCGTTCGAGGCGTCGGCGGCGAGCATCTTCGCCATGTTCGCCTCGGCGCCGAGGTTCTTGTTGTCTTCGTAGAGTCCGAGCGCCTCGCGCACCATGAGTTCGGCCGCCCGCATGTTGGCGTAGGCCCGCGCGATCGGGAACTGGACGCCCTGGTTCCGCCCGATCGGGCTGCCGAACACGCTTCGCTCCTTCGCGTAAGCGGTCGCCTTCTCGATGAACCATTTCGCGTCGCCGACGCATTCGGCGGCGATCAGGATCCGCTCGGCGTTCATGCCGGACAGGATGTAGCGGAAACCTCTGCCTTCCTCGCCGATCAGGTTCCCAGCCGGCACGCGCAGGTCGTCGAAGAAGACCTCCGTGGACGAATGGTTCATCATCGTCCGGATCGGCCGGACCGTCAGCCCGTTGCCGACCGCTTCGCGCATGTCGACGAGCAGCACGGAAAGCCCTTCGGTCTTCTTCATGCCGTCCCGCATCGGCGTCGTGCGGGCGAGCAGCAGCATGAGGTCGGAATGCTGGGCCCGGCTCGTCCAGATCTTCTGTCCCTTGACCACGTAATGGTCGCCGTCGAGGCGGGCGGTGGTCTTCAGGGCGCCCGTGTCCGTGCCGCTGGTCGGCTCGGTGACGCCGAACGCCTGGAGGCGCAGCTCGCCGGACGCCACCTTCGGCAGGTAGCGGAGCTTCTGCTCCTCCGACCCGTGCCGGAGCACCGTGCCCATCGTGTACATCTGGGCGTGGCAGGCCCCGCCGTTGCAGCCCGCCCGCTGGACTTCCTCCAGGACGGCCGCGGCGGCCGAAAGCGGCAGGCCCGAGCCGCCGTATTCCTCCGGTATCAGGATCGACAGCCACCCCGCCTCGGTGAGGGCGCCGACGAATTCCGTCGGATAGGCCATCTCGCGGTCGAGGGCGCGCCAGTACTCGCCGGGAAAGCGCCCGCAGAGCTTGGCGACGGCCTCCCGGATGTCCGCATAGGCATCGACGGGCTGGGTCATCTCGCACAGGTCTCCTCGCGCCGTCGACACCCCTGGTATCGTTTCTCCGCCGGTGTCGACAACGAGAGACTCGCGAGAACAGCTATGCCGGATTTCGATAGGGCACCGTCGGCGTTTGGTCTCGGCGCCGGTTTCTATCGGCGGTGCGCGCCGTCGTTCGCGTCGGCAACCAGCATCCGTCCCAACCATATCCCCCGATCCACGAGAACCGCGACCGAGTCGGCGATGGCGCGACCGGCGAAGCGGGCCAGGCGAGCCAGCGGTCGGTCGGTCGGATAGGACAAAACGAGCCGACGCACCGGCGCGGGTTCGACGAGAGGCGCCGCGCACAGGCCGCCTTGCGTCAGTTCCTCGTGGATCGGGGCCAAGGGCAGCACGGTGAAGCCGTGTCCCTTGCGCACCAGCAGCTTCAAGGTCGAATAGCTGTCGGCCTCGATCTTGACGTCGAGGACGACGCCGGCTTCGAGCGCGTAGCGGTCGATCAACGATCGCAAGCCGTGCCCGGCGCTCGGCAGCAGGAGGCGCAGGCGTGCCAGCTCCGAGAAGGCGACCGGCCGGTCCGGGGCCAGCGCCCCGTCCGGCGAGCCGATCAGGAACAGGGCTTCCTCGAGCAACGGACGTATGCTGAGGGCGCGAGCCGATTTCGGGTCGTAGAGGATCGCCGCGTCGATCTCCCCCCGGTGCATCCAGTCGAGAAGATAGCCGGAATAAGCGCTGACGATCCGCAGCGTCGCCTCCGGATGACTGCTTCGGAAGGCCGAAACGAGCGGCTCGGACAGGATGTCCGAGACGGTCGGCGGCATGCCGATGGACACGTGCCCCCGGAGCGGCGCGTTCTCGTCCGAAGCGACCGCGCGGATCTCCTCCATCTCGGCCATCACCCGAAGGGCGTGCCGGAGGACCTCCTGCCCCTGGTCCGTGACCTTCATGCCCCGACCGTGGCGGTCGAACAGCCGGATGTTGAGCTCGGCTTCGAGCAGCCGGATCTGCCGGCTGAGCGCCGGCTGGGCGATATGCAGTCGGTCCGCCGCCTTCGACAGGCTGCCTAGTTCGACGACGTGTATCAGGGTTCGAAGCTGCGCGACGTCCATCGATATAGAATATCGATATATCTGGTCGCGAAAAAGGGTCGATGCGGGACCCTGCGACGATTGTCTATACCAGGCGGCCGCTGATCGATCATGGAGGCGAGCTTGGCTGCCGCTGAAGTCGTTTCCGTCCGCACCAAGGGAGAGGTCCGCGACCTGTCCACGAGCTGGCCGGTCGCCGTCTACGAGGCGCTGAAGGCCGCAAACGTCGGCCACGCGTCCTACGTCCCGGATGCGGGACACTCGACGCTGATCCGCCTCTTCAACGAGGATCGCGACGTCGTCACGAACGTGCTGACGACCGAAGAGGAAGGCATCGCGATCGCGGCCGGCAGCTGGCTCGGCGGCAGGCGCAGCGTCCTCTTGATGCAGTCCTCCGGCGTCGGCAACTGCATCAACATGCTGTCCCTGCCGGTGCAGGCCCGCTTCCCCTTCCTGACGCTCGTCACGATGCGCGGCGAATGGGCGGAGTTCAATCCGTGGCAGGTGCCGATGGGACGAGCGACGGAAGCCTCGCTGAAGGCGATCGGACTGACCGTTCTGCGCGCCGAAACGGGCGCGGATCTCGTGGAAACCGTGGCGCAGGCGGCGATTATGGCCTTCGAAGCGGATCAGCAGGTCGCGGTCCTCATCGGCCAGCGACTGCTCGGCAAGAAGCAATGGTGAGCGCGATGACCCCGACGATGGACCGGCGCCAAGCCGTCCAGAAGCTCCTGGACGCGCGCGACGGCGCGCTCGTCGTGACGGGGCTCGGCTCCCCCAGCTACGACGTGCACGCCGCGGGCGACCGCGACGACAACTACTACCTTTGGGGGGCGATGGGAGCCGCCGCCCTCGTCGGCCTCGGTCTCGCGCAGGCGCAGCCCGACAAGCGGGTCATGGTGATCACGGGCGACGGCGAGCAGCTGATGGCGTTCGGCGCGCTGGCGACGATCTCGGTCGCCAAGCCCAGGAACCTCGATCTGATCGTTCTCGACAACCAGCATTTCGGCGAGACCGGCATGCAGGCGAGCCATACGGGCGGCGGCCTCGCCTTCCACAAGGTGGCCGACGCCTGCGGCTTTTCCGAAACGGCGGAACTGCGGTCGCTCGAGGAGGTCGACGGTCTGGCGGAAAGGCTGCGTCGATCCGGCGAGGGACCGCGCCTCTTCGTCCTGAAGATCGCCGCCGAGAACCTGCCGCGCTCGCTTCCGCCGCGCGACGCCGCGTTCGTGAAGAACCGCTTCCGCGCCCATCTCGGCCTCGCGACGTGCTGAGGCGGACGTGGCGCTGACATCCTTTCAGAACACGGTCGATGGCCGTTTCTCGACGCCGAAGGCGACGTTCGAGACGTTCGATCCCTACACCGGTCGTCCCTGGGCGACGATCCCGCGCGACGACGCGGACGCGGTGGACGCGGCCGTGGCCGCGGCGAAGAAGGCGTTCGTTTCGCCGGAATGGGGCGGGGCCACGCCCAGCGCGCGCGGCAAGCTCCTGGTCCGCGTCGCCGATCTGATCGCCGCCGAAGCCGAGCGTCTGGCGGTGGTGGAGACGCGCGACAACGGCAAGCTGATCGCGGAGACGACGGCGCAGCTGCGCTACATCCCCGAATGGTTCCGCTACTTCGGCGGCCTCGCGGACAAGATCGAAGGCGCGGTCCTGCCGATCGACAAGCCGGGGATGTTCGCGTTCACGCGACGCGAGCCGCTCGGCGTCATAGCCGCGATCGTGCCCTGGAACTCGCCGCTGATGCTGCTGACGTGGAAGCTGGCGCCGTTGCTCGCGGCCGGAAACACGGTCGTCGTCAAGCCGTCCGAACACGCTTCGGCCTCGACGCTCGAATTCGTCAAGCTCTTCGAGCAGGCCGGCTTCCCGCCCGGCGTCGTGAACACGGTCACCGGCCTGCCGCAGCACGTCGGCGTGCCGCTCGTTTCGCATCCGGACGTCGCGAAGGTGGCGTTCACGGGCGGCGAGCCGGGCGGGCTCGCCGTGTATCGTGCCGCAGCCGAAGGCCTGAAGACCGTCACGCTGGAGCTCGGGGGCAAGTCGGCCAACGTCGTGTTCGGCGACGCCGACATCGACAGCGCCGTCAACGGCGCGGTCTCCGGCATCTTCGCCGCCAGCGGCCAGACCTGCATCGCCGGCTCACGGCTTCTCGTGCAGCGCGGCGTCCACGACCGCGTCGTCGAAGGCGTGACGAGGCTCGCGGCCGGCGCGCGCATCGGCAACCCGATGTTGGCCGACACCCAGGTCGGACCGATCACGACGCAAGCGCAGCGTGCGACGGTCCTTTCCTACCTCGACGTCGCACGCGCCGACGGCGCCCGCTGCGTGCTGGGCGGCGGACGGCCCGCGGCGGACGACCTTGCCGACGGCTGGTTCGTGGAGCCCAGCATCTTCACCGGGGTGAACAACGGCATGCGGATCGCGCGGGAAGAGGTGTTCGGTCCGGTCCTGTCGGTCATTCCGTTCGACGACGAGGACGAGGCGTTCGCCATCGCCAACGACAGTCCCTACGGCTTGGCGGCCGGGATCTGGACGTCCGACATGGGCCGCGCGCTGCGCGGAGCGGCCGCGATGCAGGCCGGAACCGTGTGGATCAACACGTACCGCGCGGTCAGCTACATGGCGCCCTTCGGCGGCTACAAGCGCAGCGGCATCGGTCGGGAAAGCGGCCAGGAAGCGATCGGGAGCTACCTTCAAACGAAGTCGGTTTGGATCGACACGGTCGGCAAGACGGCCAACCCCTTCGTTATCCGGTAGGGACATGCGCTTAGGCGAAGCATCATACGATCGTAGCCAGACGATCCAGGACGTTGCGTGATGAGATTGACGGACAAGATCGCGATCGTGACGGGAGGGTCGCGCGGCATCGGACGCGCCTGTGCGGAGCGCTTCCTCGCGGAAGGGGCCAGGGTCGTCGTCGCCGCCGTCGACGCGGCACGCCTCCACGAGACGGCCGACGCCATCGGCCCGCCGGATAGGGTCCTCGCGGTCACGACGGACGTGAGTCGGAAGGAGCAGGTGGATCAGCTGATCGCCACCGCGGTCGACCGCTTCGGACGACTCGACATCATGGTCAACAACGCGGGTATCGCGCCGGTCCAGGACTTTCTGGACGTGACGGAAGCCGATTACGACCGTGTGCTGTCCATCAACCTCAAGGGCGCCTTCTTCGGCACGCAGGCCGCGGGACGGCAGATGATCGCCCAGGGCGGCGGCGGCGTGATCGTGAACATGTCGTCGATCAATTCCGGGCTCGCCAATCCGCGCGTCGCGACCTACGCGATCTCCAAAGGCGGCATGAACCAGGTGACGAGCACGGCCGCCGTCGCCTTCGCCCCGCACGACATCCGCGTGGTCGGCGTGGGTCCGGGAACGATCGCGACCGACATGGTGATGGACGGAACCTTCATCGAATCGGACGAGATGCGGCGCGCGATCCTGTCGCGCACCCCGCTCGGGCGCCTCGGCACCGCCGCCGAGATCGCAGCCGTCGTGGCGTTCCTCGTCAGCGACGACGCCTCCTACATCACCGGCGAGACGATCTACCCGGACGGCGGGCGCCGCGTCCTCAACTACACCGTGCCTGTGAGAGGGTAGCCCGTGGCCAACTTCGACAAGCTCCATCACGTCTGCATCGTCGTGCACGACATCGACCGGGCGCAGAGCCAGTACGAAGCCATGGGCATCGGGCCGTGGGAGGCCTATCCGCCGCTCGCGGAGTATGAGGACCTAGACGTCCCGGATCCCGAAGGCTTCCTGGCGATGCGATACAGCATCTGCAATCTGCCCAGCATCCAGTTGCAGCTATGCCAGCCGGGTCCCGGCCAAACGCCCCAGCGGATCCATCTGGACGCGAAGGGCGAGGGCGTGTTCCATCTCGGCTTCGAGGTTGCCGACGCCGATGCGGCGGAAGCTGCGGCCCGCGACGACGGCATTTCCGTGCTGATGCGCGGACGGCGGACGAACCGCACCGGCTTCACCTACTACGACACCGCGGACAAGGTCGGCGTCATCCTTCTCACCCGCGCGACGAACCTTCCCGGAAAATGAGCGACGCCGCGACTCGCGTGACGGACCGCCCGTTGCCGACGGCTCGCGGTCTCGCCCCGACGGAACGCGACCGGGACCAAACCTCCACCCGTTCGGCGCTTCCGGTCATGCGCCGATCGCGCAAGAAGCCGAAGACGATGGGGCGGGTGCCGCGCGAGCAGCCCCTCCGTCGGAAGCATGTGCGCTCCGAACCGGGGCCTCGCCTGTGTCACCGAGGCTGCGACCGTGATCCAGGGTCCGAGCAGGCGCGAACGGAACGCCCCCAACCGCCGACGTCGCGAACGACTCGCTCCGGCGCGGCGGACGGAGGCGCCGGCCAGGGAAGGGGCGGACCCTCAGACGGCTTCCGCCAGCGTTCTCTGCTCGTCGCGTCGAAGCTGCTCGAGCCGCTCCACCAGATTGCGTCCGCCGGTGATGATGTGCGTTTCGAGAAGGTTCGCGGCGCGAAGCGTGTCTTTCTCCTCGCAAAGCCGGACGAGCTGCCAATGCTCGCGATCCGACTGCGTCTGGATCTCGGTCAGCAAGACCATCATGCGCGTGTACCGCTCGATCTGCTGATGGATCTTCCCGACCAGCTCGATCGTGGCCCTGCGCCGGCTCGGCGCATACAAGGCCAGGTGGAAGTTCCAGTTCAGCTGATACGAATACTTGTCGGTGCCGCCGGCGTCCTGATGCTGCTGCGCCCGGTCGCGGGCGAGCGCGAGATCGGCCTCGCCCATCCGCGGAACGGCAAGGCCGAGCAGCCAGGTCTCGATGCGCGCCCGCAAGTCGTAGAGTTCCAGGATCTCGTCCATGGAAACCGACGAGACCACCGCGCCCTTGTGCGATACGAGCGTCACGAAACCTTCGGAATGGAGTTGATGCAAGGCCTCGCGAACGGGAATCCTGCTGACCCCGAACTCGGCGGCTATGTGCTCCTGGCGCAGTTGGAAGTTGTCGCTGTATTCGCCGGAAAGTATCTTCTGCCGCAAGGCGTCCGCGACCTGGGTCGAGATGGTCTTTCTTTGGACGAGCATACCGATACCTTCACGTGCCCTGCATCGAGCGATCGATCATCCGTTCGCGGCCGCGGCGCGGGTCAGCAGTCCGGACCTGCATAACACCGCGTCTTCGGAACCGCCAAGCGGATGCCCGGTCGCGAGACCCTTTGACGCCCGCGCTTCGAGAACGGCGCGACCAGCCCCGTCATGCCGGAGATCGGCTCGCCGAGGCATCGATCGCCGAGGCAACTCGGGACACATCCGGGAACCGGGTTCGACGCCCTGCCGCGAGCGTTCGACCGGGCGCGCCGAACGAAACGCCCCGGTCCGTCGAAGAGATCGACCCTGCGTCGAGACCGCCGCCGGCACCGAACGAGCCGTCGCATGCCACCGTCCGGTCCTCGGACGCCGATCGGCGCGGAGCCGACGACCTGCCGTCGGACGATCCGGACGCGTCGCCGCCCGTCGATCAGTAGACGTGCTCGGGGATCGGCCGACCGTCGGCTATCCTTTCGTAGTTGAACGGCGACAGGTCGATCGAGCGGTACTGCCCGTAGAGGATGAGATCGCTCACGCCGGCGCCGGTCGCAGGCGAGTGCATCATGCCGTGTCCGCTGAACCCGGTCGCGAACACGAAGTTCGAAACGTCCGGATGGCGGCCTATGATGCCGCTGTGATCGAAGGTGTTGTATTCGTAGAGGCCGGCCCAGGCCCGCAGCATCCGCAACTGCTCGAAGCCCGGCACGCGATGGGCGAGCGCCGGCCAGATCACGTCCTCGAACAGGTCGTAGTCGGGATCGAGCCCGAAATCGTCGGGTTCGTTCTCGCGCAGCGGAGGCATGCCGCACAGGAACAAGTGCCCCTCGGGTCGCAGCCATACGCCGCTGGTGTCAAAGATGAACGGGCAGTCGGGTATCTTCGCGGGCGTTTCGAACACGAACACGGACCGCTTGCTCGGCACGACCGGCAGGGTGACCCCCGCCATGCCCGCGATCCCCTGGCTCCAAGGTCCCGCCGCGTTCACGACGGTCTCGGCGGCCAGCGTGACGCCGTTGTCGAGGATCACGGCGCCGACCTTGCCGGGGGACGCCATCTCCAGCCCCGTGACGCTCGCCGGAATGTACTCGGCGCCCTGCGAGCGCGCCTTCCGGCGGAAGGCCTGCAGGAGGCCCGGCCCGTCGAACCATCCTTCGCCCGACAGGCCGAGCGAGCCGTAGGCGAGGTCCTCGCAGTTCAGCCACGCGTAACGACGCGCCAGGTCCCCGACCTCGATGAGTTCGATGTCGACACCCAGGGAGCGTTGCGTGCGGAACTTCTCCTCCTGCAGCTTCGCGCGCTCCGGCGTCGACAGAACGAGATATCCCGGCTCGCGCAGCCCGACGTCCGCCGGCTCGCCGTCCACGCTCAGGCGGTCGGCGACCTCGCGAAGGAACCGGATGCTGAACTGCGACATCGAGATGTTCGGCGGCGTGCCGAACTGCTGCCGGATCGCGCTGGTGGACAGGGACGACGAGGAGGCGGCGTAGTAGGGATCGCGTTCGACGACGGCGACGCGCCCCGCGAAGTCCGGGTTCGAGGTGAGGAAGTAGGCGATCGAACTGCCGACGACCCCGCCGCCGACGATCACGACGTCATAGGTTTCCCTCATCTGCGACGACCCTCGTCGATGCGGCTCGGTTCGCTTCAAGCCGCCGTCTGGATACGATCGGGCTCCGTTCGGCCCTCCACGGCGACCATAGCGCCTCCCGCAGGGCGGCAAAAGTGGTTTGACCAAAAAAAGAGAATACTTTATCCAACTTGCTGACGTTCTTCGAAACGCCGCGAGACCGGAGCGGATGAGATGGGCCTTCTCGCGCCGCGCCTGGCCGCCGTCAAGCCGAGCCCGAGCATGGCCGTCGCCGCCAAGGCGCTCGCGATGCGCGCCGCGAACGTCGACGTCATTTCCTTGAGCGCCGGCGAGCCCGACTTCGACACGCCGGACCACGTCCTGCTGGCGGCCGAGCGGGCGATGCGGCGCGGCGAAACGCGCTACACCGCCGTGGACGGCACGGTCGCGATGAAGAACGCCGTCGCCCTGAAGTTCAGGCGCGAGAACGGACTCGACTACCGCGCCTCCGAGATCCCGGTCGGCAACGGCGCCAAGCAGGTCGTCTACAACGCCTTGCTCGCCACGCTGGCGCCGGGCGACGAGGTCGTCGTGCCGGCGCCCTACTGGGTGTCCTACACCGACATCGTCCTCTTGGGCGAGGGCGTGCCCGTGGTCGTCGAATGCCCCGAAGCGGCCGGCTTCAAGCTCACGCCGGACGCCCTTCGCGGCGCGCTCGGCCCGCGAACCAAATGGCTGGTCCTGAACACGCCGTCCAATCCGACGGGGGCGCTGTACAGCCGCGACGAACTCGCCGGCCTCGCGGCGGTGCTGCTCGAGCATCCGCAGGTGCACGTCATCACCGACGACATCTACGAGCACATCCTCTTCGACGGCTGCGGCTTCGCCACGATCGCCGCGGTCGAGCCGCGCTTGAAGGAGCGGACGCTGACCGTCAACGGCGTTTCGAAGGCCTATTCCATGACCGGCTGGCGCATCGGCTACGCCGGCGGGCCGGCGCCTTTGATCCGGGCGATGGCGACGTTGCAAAGCCAGAGCACGACGAACGCGTCCTCGATCTTGCAGGCCGCCGCGGTCGCCGCGCTCGAAGGCCCGCAGGACTTCCTGTCCGGTCGCGCGGCGGCGTTCCAGGCGAGACGCGACCGGGCCCTCGAACTGCTTCGAGCCGTCCCCGGACTGACGTGCAAAACGCCGCAAGGCGCCTTCACCCTCTACCTGAACTGCTCCGCGCTGATCGGTCGACGCCAGCCCGACGGAAAAGTCGTCCGCAACGACGACGATCTGTCGCTCTACCTGCTGAACCATGCGAAGGTCGCGGTCATGCAAGGGTCGGCGTACGGGCTTTCCCCTTATTTTCGCATCTCCATCGCGACCTCCCTGTCGGCGATCGAGCGGGCGATCGGCCGCATCGGGGAAGCGGCAACGGCGCTGCGGGACTGATCGCGATGGATGTCGACTTCATCGAAGGGCTGATCGCGGTCGTCGCGCGTTCGCCGATCGACGCGATCGAGGTTGTTCGCGACGGCTCGCGGGTTCGGATCGCGAAGTCGACGGCGGCGGCGGGTCGCGAGCGATCCCCTGCCGAACCGTCGCCCCTGCCGCCGGAAGCGGCTGCGGCGGCTGCCGCAACTCAGCCGGTGCGGGACACCGCGCCGGGGCGGTTCGCGGTACGGTCGCCGATGACGGGCGTGTTCTACCGTTCGGCCGCCGAAGGCGAACCTCCCCTCGTGAACGTCGGGGACGTCGTGGAGGAGGGGCAGACGCTCGGCGTGCTGGAGGCGATGAAGACGTTCAACCCGCTGGAAGCGGACCGGGCCGGGCGGATCGTCGAGGCGGCCCTGCGGGATGCCGGACCGGTATCGGTCGGAGACGTGCTGTTCATGCTCGAAGCGGCGGGCTAAGCGTCATGTTCGATACGGTCCTCATCGCAAACCGCGGCGAGATCGCCCTGCGCATCCTGCGCGCCTGCCGCAGTCTGGGGCTCCGCACGGTCGCGGCCCATTCGGACGCCGACAGGGACCTGCGCCACGTCGCCCTGGCCGACGAGGCGATCTGCATCGGGCCGGCTTCGGCGTCCCGAAGCTACCTCGACGGTCCCGGGATCGTGCTTGCGGCGAAGCTCACCGGCGCCGGCGCCATCCATCCCGGCTACGGTTTCCTGTCGGAAAACGCCGACTTCGCCGCGGCGGTGGAGGACGCCGGCCTCGCCTTCGTCGGCCCGTCGGCGGCGGCGATCCGCACGATGGGCGACAAGGTCGCGGCCAAGCGCGCCATGATCGCGGCCGGCATCCCGTGCGTCCCCGGCAGCGAAGGCGTGCTGCCGGAAAGCCCGGACGCGGTGCGGGCGCTCGCCCTCGCCGTTGGCTATCCGGTCATCGTCAAGGCGGCCGGCGGCGGCGGCGGCCGCGGCATGCGCATCGTGCGCGAGCCGGCCGGCCTCCTGGAAGCCGTCTCGCTGGCGAGCAAGGAAGCGGCCCGAGCCTTCGCCAACCCGGCCGTCTACCTCGAGAAGTTCCTGGAACGGCCGCGCCACGTCGAGATCCAGATCCTGGCGGACAAGCACGGCACCTCGCTATGGCTCGGCGAGCGGGACTGCTCCATGCAGCGCCGGCATCAGAAGATCATCGAGGAAGCGCCGGCGCCCGGCATCGCGCGGGACGAGATCGCGAAGATCGGACGCCTGTGCGCCGAGGCGTCCCGTGGCATCGGCTACACCGGTGCGGGGACGTTCGAGTTCCTCTACCAGGACGGGGGCTTCTACTTCATCGAGATGAACACGCGCGTCCAGGTCGAGCATCCCGTGACCGAGCTCGTGACGGGGATCGACATCGTGCGCGAGCAGATCCGCATCGCCCGCGGCGAGCGGCTGTCGTTCCGGCAAAAGGACGTCGAGTTGCGCGGCCACGCGATCGAATGCCGGATCAACGCCGAGGACCCGTTCACGTTCGTCCCGCAGCCGGGCAGGGTCGATCGCTGGATACCGCCCGGCGGACCCGGTATCCGCGTCGAATCGCACCTTTATTCCGGCTACGTCGTGCCGCCGCATTACGACTCGCTGGTCGCCAAGCTCCTGGCGCACGGAGCGACGCGTTCCGACGCCATCGCCCGCATGAGCGGCGCGCTTGAGGAGATCGAGGCGTCCGGCATCCGCATCAACGCGCCGCTGCACAGCCTTCTCGTCCGGGAACCCGGCTTCGTCGCCGGCGGGTTCGACATCCACCATCTCGAACGTCTGATCGCGAGCGGCGCGCTGCGCGACGGGGGCTCCGATGACGCTTGAGGAGATCGAGCGCTTGGCACGTCTCTGCGAGCGGGCGGGCGTGGCCGAGCTCGACGTCGAGCGCGCCGGCTTCACGCTTCGACTTAAGGTCGCGGCAGCGCGGGCGCCGGGCGCGACCTTAAGTC
>CAXUCL010000012.1:20490-32504 GCA_964249395.1 uncultured Rhizobiaceae bacterium | reverse complement strand
CCTCGACGTGCGCGTCCGGCAGCCAGGTGTGGACCGGCCACATCGGCATCTTCACGGCGAAGGACGCGAAGAAGGCGAGCCAGAGCCAGGTCTGCATCGATTCCGGAAAGCGGAACTGCAGCATCTCGGGGATCGAGCTGGTGCCGGCGGTCCAGAACATCGCCATGATCGCGACGAGCATCAGCACCGAGCCGAGGAAGGTGTAGAGGAAGAACTTGTAGCTCGCGTAGACGCGCCGCTTCCCGCCCCAAACGCCGATGATGACGAACATCGGGATCAGGCCGCCCTCGAAAAAGATGTAGAACAGCACGATGTCGAGCGCGCAGAACACGCCGACGACCAGCGTCTCCAGCAGCAGGAACGCGATCATGTAGGACTTGACGCGCTTCTGCACCGACTCCCAGCTCGCCAGGACGCAGATCGGCATCAGGAACGTCGTCAGGATCACGAACAGCATCGAGATGCCGTCGACGCCCATGTGGTAGGAGATGCCCCCCTCGCCCATCCAATCGAGGCGCTCGACCATCTGGAAGCCGGCCTCCGTCTTGTCGAAGCTGGCCCAGACGAACAGCGACAGGACGAAGGTGAAGGCCGTCGTGATCAGCGCGATCCGGCGGATGTTGGTGCGGCCCGCTTCCGTTTGATCGGTCGTCAGCGCGATGAGCGCGACGCCGACCAGCGGCAGAAAGGTGACGAGCGAGAGGATCGGGAAGCCCATCGGCTCAGAAGCTCCCGACCATCATGAGGGTGACGAGCGCCGCGATGCCGACCAGCATCGCGAAGGCGTAGTGGTAGAGGAAGCCGGACTGAAGGCGCACGACGCGGTCGGTGACGTCAAGAACGCGCGCCGAGATGCCGTCCGGCCCGAGGCCGTCGATAATTCGCTGGTCGCCCGTCTTCCAGAAGAAGCGACCGATCGCCTTTGCGGAGCGCACGAACAGGATGTCGTAGAGTTCGTCGAAGTACCACTTGTTCAGGAAGAACTGGTACAGGCCGCGATGCGTCTGCGCCGTGCGCTCCGGCAGGCTCGGGTTGCGAATGTAGAAGAACCAGGCGACCGTGAAGCCGAGCGCCATCGCCAGGAACGGCGAGATCTTCACGAGGAACGGCACGTGGTGCATTTCCTCCAGGACGCGGTTTTCGGCGCCGGTGAACAGCGACCCGCGCCAGAACTCCGCGTAGCCCCCGTCGATGAAGGCGCCGTGGAATACGACGCCGGCGAGCAGCGCGCCCGCCGCCAGGATGTAGAGCGGCACGAGCATCACGGGCGGCGACTCGTGGACGTGGTGCATCACCTCGTGGCTCGCCCGCGGCTTGCCGTGGAAGGTCATGAAGATCAGCCGCCAGGAGTAGAAGCTGGTGAGCGCGGCGGCGAACACCGTCAGGCCGAAGCCATAGAGGGCGAAGGCGTTCTCGCCGACGAAGGCCGCCTCGATGATGCCGTCCTTCGAGTAGAAGCCGGCGGTGAACGGGAAGCCGGTCAGCGCCAGCGTGCCGATCACCATCATCCAGTAGGTCTTCGGGATGTGATGGCGCAGGCCGCCCATGCGTCGCATGTCCTGCTCGTCCGAGACGGCGTGGATCACCGAGCCGGCGCCGAGGAACAGCAGCGCCTTGAAGAAGGCGTGCGTGAACAGGTGGAAGATCGCCGGCCCGTAGGCGCCGACGCCGAGCGCCACGAACATGTAGCCGAGCTGCGAGCAGGTCGAATAGGCGATGACGCGCTTGATGTCGTTCTGCACCAGACCGACGGTCGCGGCGAAGAAGGCCGTGGAGGCGCCGATGAAGGTGACGACGGTCAAGGCCGTGTGGCTGAGCTCGAAGATCGGCGACATGCGGGCGAGCATGAACACGCCGGCCGTCACCATGGTCGCGGCGTGGATCAGCGCGGAAACCGGCGTCGGCCCCTCCATCGCGTCCGGCAGCCAGGTGTGCAGGCCGAATTGGGCGGACTTGCCCATCGCGCCGACGAGCAGCAGCAGGCAGATCGCGGTCAGCGCGCCGCCGGTGGTCAGCGTGTAGTTCGCGAACTGGAAGAACGGCTCGCCGGCCGCCTCCCCGCCGCCCTCGCCCATCCGGGTCGCGAGGTCGGCGGCGCCGGCGAAGATCGTGTCGAGGTTCAGCGACCCGAACAGCACGAAGACGCCGAAGATGCCGAGCGCGAAGCCGAAGTCGCCGACGCGGTTGACGATGAACGCCTTCATCGCCGCGGCACTGGCGGCCGGGCGTTTGTACCAGAAGCCGATCAACAGGTAGGAGGCGAGGCCGACGCCCTCCCAGCCGAAGAACATCTGCACGAGGTTGTTCGACGTCACCAGCATGAGCATGGCGAAGGTGAACAGCGACAGGTAGGCGAAGAACCGCGGCCGGTGCGGGTCGTGGTGCATGTAGCCGATCGAGTAGACGTGCACGAGTGCCGAGACGGTGTTCACGACGACGAGCATCACCAGCGTCAGCCGGTCGATCCGCAGCGACCAGGACACGTCGAGCGAGCCGATCCTCATCCATTCCAGCACCGTGACGCGCAGCGTCTCGCCCTCGCCGAAGCCGAAGGCGACGAAACCGATCCAGGACAGGACCGCGGCGGCGATCATCAGGCCGGAGGTGACGTATTCCGACGCCTTCGCGCCGAGCGACGCGCCGAAGAAGCCGACGATCAGGAAGCCGATGAGCGGCAGCAGGACGATAGTCGCATACATCGGCCGCTCAGCCCTTCATGGTGGAGACGTCCTCCACCGCGATCGATCCGCGGTTGCGGAAGAACGTGACGAGAATGGCGAGGCCGATGGCGGCTTCGGCGGCGGCGACGGTGAGGATGAACAGCGCGAAGACCTGGCCAGCGAGGTCGTTCAGGAAGGACGAGAAGGCGACGAGGTTGAGGTTCACCGACAGGAGGATCAGCTCCACCGACATCAGGATGGTGATGATGTTCTTGCGGTTCAGGAAGATGCCGAACACGCCGGTGACGAAGACGATCGCGGCGACGGTGAGGTAGTGCCCGAGTCCGATTTCCATGCGTGTCGCCCTCAGATCCCCTGCCCGCTCTTCACCTTGCGCACCTCGATCGCCGTGGCCGGCGTGCGGGCGACCTGTTGCGGGATCGACTGGCGGCGCATCTTGGCCGTATGGCGCAGCGTCAGGACGATCGCGCCGACCATCGCGACGAAGAGAATGAGCCCGGCAAGCTGGAAGAACAGGACGTATCGCGTGTAGAGCACCTGCCCCAACGCCTCGATGTTCGAGACCTGCTCCAGCGGCGGCGTCGGCAGGGCCGTCACCACGGCAGGCGACGGCGTGTAGTAGTTGCCGGACACCGCGATCACGAGCTCGGCGAACAGCACGAGGCCGATGACCGCGCCGACAGGCGCATAGCTCAGCGCGCCGCGCTTCAGCGCCTTGAAGTCGACGTCCAGCATCATCACGACGAACAGAAACAGGACGGCGACGGCGCCGACGTAGACGACGATCAGAATCAAGGCGAGGAATTCGGCGCCCGTCAGCAGGAACAAGCCGGCTGATGCGACGAAGGTGAGGATCAGGAACAGCACCGAATGGACGGGGTTGCTCGACAGGACGACGAGGATCGCCGAGCCGACCGTCACGAAGGCGAAGACGTAGAAGAAGAACGCCTGGAGGCCGAGCATCGCTGGTTGTCCCGTCGGCAACGCGCCGGAGGACTCCCCGGAACGGCGGATCGATGGCTGACGGAGCGACCCTGACGGTCCGCCCCGGAACTTTCCCTGCCGCTTACCGGTAAGGCGCGTCCAGCGCAAGATTCTGCGCGAGCTCCCGCTCCCAGCGGTCGCCGTTCGCGAGCAGCTTGGCCTTGTCGTAGTAGAGCTCCTCGCGGGTCTCCGTCGAGAACTCGAAGTTCGGTCCTTCGACGATCGCGTCCACCGGGCAGGCTTCCTGGCAGTAGCCGCAGTAGATGCACTTCACCATGTCGATGTCGTAGCGGACCGTGCGGCGGGTGCCGTCGTTGCGGCGCGGTCCGGCCTCGATCGTGATGGCCTGCGCAGGGCAGATCGCCTCGCAAAGCTTGCAGGCGATGCACCGCTCCTCGCCGTTCGGGTAGCGGCGCAGCGCGTGTTCGCCGCGGAAGCGGGGCGACACCTGCCCCTTCTCGAACGGGTAGTTGATCGTCGCCTTCGGCGCGAAGAAGTAGCGCATGGTCAGCCGGATGGCGCCGAGGAACTCGATGAGGAGCAGCGAGCGGACGGTCTGTGTGATGGCGTTCATGACGACCTAGATGGTTCGACGCGAGGCGAGCGGGAGTGTCATCCCGTCGCTCCGGTGAGCTTCACGACGAAGGCGGTGAGAACGACCATGACGAGCGAGATCGGCAGGAACACCTTCCAGCCGAGCCGCATGAGCTGGTCGTAGCGGTAGCGCGGCACGAAGGCCTTCACCAGCGCGAACATGAAGAACACGAGCGCGACCTTCAACAGGAACCAGATGACCCCCGGGACCCAGGTGAACGGCGCGAAGTTGAACGGCGGCAGCCACCCGCCGAGAAACAGGATGGTCGTGAGGCAGCACATCAGGGTGATGGCCGCGTACTCGCCGAGCATGAACATCATGTACGGGGTCGAGCCGTATTCCACCATGAAGCCGGCGACGAGTTCCGATTCGGCTTCCGGCAGGTCGAACGGCGGCCGGTTCGTCTCGGCGAGCGCCGAAATGAAGAACACGATGAACATCGGGAACAGCGTCAGCCAATGCCAATCGAGGAACGTGTTCGGCATGCCGACCATCGTTCCGAGCCCGGTCTGCTGCGCGAGCACGATCGCGGTGAGGTTCAGCGAGCCGACGCAAAGAAGGACCGTGACGATGACGAAGCCAATGGAGACCTCGTAGGACACCATCTGCGCGGCCGAGCGCAGCGCGCCGAGGAAGGCGTATTTCGAGTTCGACGCCCAGCCGCCCATGATGACGCCGTAGACCTCGAGCGACGAGATCGCGAAGATGTAGAGGATGCCGATGTTGATGTCGGCGATCACCCAGCCGTCCGCGACGGGCACGACGGCGAAGGTCGCGAGCGCCAGCGTCACGGCGACGAGCGGCGCCAGCAGGAACACCGGCTTGTCGGCGGTGGCAGGGATCACCGGCTCCTTCAGCACGAACTTCAGGAGGTCGGCGAAGGACTGGAACAGGCCGAAGGGGCCGACGACGTTCGGGCCGCGCCGCATCTGCACCGCCGCCCAGATCTTGCGATCGGCGAGCAGGATGTAGGCGACCAGCACCAGAAGCGTGACGAGGAACAGAAGGCTCTGGCCGACGATGATGAGGCCGGGCCAGACGTAGGTCGAGAAGATCTCCATCGGGCCGCTCCTATTCTGCCGCCTGCAGGTGCTCGGCCTTCGCCAGCTTCGAGCATTCCGCCATGATCTTGGAAGCGCGGGCGATCGGGTTCGTCAGGTAGAAGTCGTTGACGCCGGACCGGAACGCCAGGCCCTTTTGCATCGCGCCGCCCCGATCCGCGATGGCACGAAGCGGCGACGCATCGGACACCACGAGGGCGTCCGAGCGGTAGTTCGGGTGCGCGGCGTAGATCTCGCGGCGCAGAGCCCCCAGCGAGTCGAACGGCAGCGCCCTGCCCAGCACGGCCGAGAGCGCGCGGAAGATCGCCCAGTCCTCCTTGGCGTCGCCCGGCGGGAAAGCGGCGCGGAAACCGGTCTGCGCGCGGCCCTCCGTGTTGACCCAGGTACCCGACTTCTCGGAATAGGCCGCGCCAGGCAAGATGACGTCGGCCCGGTGCGCGCCGCGGTCGCCGTGCGTGCCGACGTAGACGACGAACGGCCCGGCCGCGATGTCGATCTCGTCGGCGCCGAGGTTGAACAGAACGTCGACGGCGCCGCCGGAGGCCATGGCCGCCACGTCCGGTCCGCCGCGAGCCGGCACGAAGCCGATGTCGAGACCGCCGACCCGGCTCGCCGCCGTGTGCAAGACGTTGAAGCCGTTCCAACCGTCGGCGACGACGCCGACCTCGTGCGCGAATTTTAGGAGCGCCGCGAGTACGCCTTCCCCGGCGAGCGCCGAGCCCCCGACGATGACCATCGGCTTCGCGGCGTTCTTCATGGCGTCGATGAAGTCACGGTTCGCTCCGGCCACGTCCGACAGCGTGTCGGCGCCAGCGCCGAGATACAGCGTTTCGTAGCGCAGGTCGGCCCGCTCGCCGATCATCGCGACGGGGAAATTGCCCTGCCGCCAGCGGCGGCGGATGCGAGCGTTCAGCACCGGCGCCTCGAAGCGCGGGTTCGCGCCGACGATCAACAGCGCGTCGGCCTCCTCGATCCCGGCGATCGAGGTGTTGAACACGTAGGACGCACGGCCGTCGGCCGGATGGAGCTTGACGCCGTCCTGCCGACAATCGACGTTGGCCGTACCGAGCTGCTCGAGCAGGCGCTTCAGCGCCCACATGTCTTCGACCGCGGCCAAATCGCCGGCGATGGCGCCGATCCGCTCCGGCTTGGCGGCGTCGACTCGTAGCTTGATCGCGGCGAAGGCCTCCGCCCACGTCGCGGGACGCAGTTTTCCGTTCTCGCGCACGTATGGCTTGTCGAGCCGCTGGGTCCGCAGGCCGTCCCAGACGAAGCGGGTCTTGTCGGAAATCCACTCCTCGTTGATCGCCTCGTTGATGCGCGGCAAGATGCGCATGACCTCGCGGCCGCGCGTGTCGACCCGGATGGAGGAGCCGACCGCGTCCATCACGTCGACGGTTTCGGTCTTGGTCAGCTCCCAGGCACGCGATTGGAAGGCGTGCGGGCGGGACGTCAGCGCGCCAACCGGGCAAAGGTCGATGACGTTGCCCTGCAGCTCGGAGGTCATCGCCTGTTCGAGATAGGTGGTGATCTCGGCATCCTCGCCGCGGCCGAGGAGGCCGAGCTCGGAAATGCCGGCGACCTCGGTGGTGAACCGGACGCAGCGCGTGCAATGGATGCAGCGCGTCATGATCGTCTTCACCAGCGGGCCGATGTACTTGTCCTCGACGGCGCGCTTGTTCTCACGGTAGCGCGACGAGTCGACGCCGTAGGCCATCGCCTGGTCCTGCAGGTCGCATTCGCCGCCCTGGTCGCAGATCGGGCAGTCGAGCGGATGGTTGATCAGCAGGAACTCCATCACGCCCTCGCGGGCCTTCTTCACCATCGGCGTGTCGGTGAAGATTTCCGGCGCCTCGCCGTTCGGGCCGGGACGCAGGTCGCGCACGCCCATGGCGCAGGACGCCGCGGGCTTCGGCGGGCCACCCTTCACCTCGATCAGGCACATGCGGCAGTTGCCGGCGATCGACAGCCGTTCGTGGAAGCAGAAGCGCGGAATCTCGGCGCCGGCCGCCTCCGCCGCCTGCAGCAGCGTGTAGTGGTCCGGGACTTCGATCTCGCTGCCGTTGACTTTGAGCTTGGCCATGATCGTCAGGCTTTCTCTTCCAGACGGCCGACGCGCCCTTCGGGCGTCTTCAGCCTCTCGGTGACGGTGTCATGGCGGACATTCGCGTGCATAGCGAAACCGGCGACCTGATACATCGTCTCGTGGACCTCATCGATCCGCTGCTCGACTGCAGCCAGTCGCTTATCTACCCGGTCGAACCGCACGTCGTGGTCGCCGAGTTTGGCGCGTATGTCGCGCAACAATTGAAGAATGAGGTTGTCGGGTTCGTCCGGCATCCGCCTACTCCGCCGCCTGCAGCATCTGAGGCGCGTTGATCTGCGGCTTCGTGTTGCGGCTGTAGTCGTCGATGCGCTTCTCGACCTCGGCGCGGAAGTGGCGGAACAGGCCCTGGATCGGCCAAGCCGCCGCGTCGCCGAGGGCGCAGATCGTGTGGCCCTCCACCTGCTTCGTCAGGTCGAGCAACATGTCGATCTCGCGCTTCTCGGCGTTGCCGACCACCATGCGCTCCATGATGCGCCACATCCAGCCGGTGCCCTCGCGGCACGGCGTGCACTGCCCGCAGCTCTCGTGCTTGTAGAAGTAGCTGAGCCGGGCGATGGCGCGGACGATGTCGGTGGACTTGTCCATGACGATCACCGCCGCCGTGCCCAGCGACGTCTTGATGTCGCGCAGGCCGTCGAAGTCCATCGGCGCGTCCAGGATGTCCTTCGCCGGCACGAGCGGCACCGAGGCGCCGCCGGGGATCACGGCGAGGAGGTTGTCCCAGCCGCCCCGGATGCCGCCGCAATGCTTTTCGATCAACTCGCGGAAGGGGATGCCCATGGCCTCCTCGACCGTGCACGGCCGCTCGACGTGGCCGGAGATGCAGAACAGCTTGGTGCCGGTGTTGTTCGGCCGGCCGATTCCAGCGAACCAGGCGCCGCCGCGGCGCAGGATTGTCGGTGCGACGGCGACGGACTCGACGTTCGCGACCGTCGTCGGGCAACCGTAGAGGCCCATGTTGGCCGGGAACGGCGGCTTGAGGCGCGGCTGTCCCTTCCGGCCTTCGAGGCTTTCGAGCAGCGCCGTTTCCTCGCCGCAGATGTAGGCGCCACCGCCGTGCGCGACGGTGATGTCGTAGTCCCACCCGCACTTGTTGTCGCGGCCCAGCCAACCGGCGTCGTAGCACTCGTCGATCGCGCGCTGCAGCGCCTCGCGCTCCCGCACGTATTCGCCGCGAACGTAGATGTAGCAGGTGTTGGCACCCATCGCGAAGCCGGCGAGGACGCAGCCCTCGATCAGCGTGAACGGGTCGTTCCGCATGATCTCCCGGTCCTTGCAGGTGCCGGGCTCGGACTCGTCGGCGTTCACGACGAGGTAGTGCGGCCGCTCGCCGACCTCCTTCGGCATGAACGACCATTTGAGTCCGGTCGGGAAGCCGGCCCCGCCGCGGCCGCGCAGGCCCGACGCCTTCATCTCGTTGATGACCCAGTCGCGTCCCTTGGCGACGATGTCCTTCGTGCCGTCGAAGTGCCCGCGCGACAGCGCCCCCTGCAGGCTCTTGTCCTTCAGCCCGTAGATGTTGGTGAAGATGCGGTCCTTGTCCTCGAGCATCCTGCCGCCCTTCCTATTCGCTCGTCCGGCCGAGCCGGGCGGCCTCGCGCTCGCGCGCTTGCTCGACCCAGGTCTCGCGCAGCGCCTGCCCTCGAAGATTGATATGGTGGTCGACCCAGGCAAGCTCCTGCGGCGACCATGCGGCGATCTGCCGGAAGTGGAAGACGCCGAGATCGTTGAGCGCGCGCTCGATCGCCGGTTCGATGCCGCGGATCGCTTTCAAGTCGTCCGGCTGACCGTCCGGGCCGTCCAGCAACGCAGCCGGCTTGCGCCGCTCGGCAGCCGGCACGTCGGTTTCCGCCGTGTCGTCTGACGCCTCATCGATCGGCGTGTAGCCCGGATCGCCGGGAACCGAACGGCCCGACTGCGTCACACCCTGCTCGCGCGCGGCATCGCTCGCCGGCACGCGCTCGCGGCGCTCGCCGGCGAACGTCTGCGCCCTCGCGGCATCGTCCGGCGTCGGTCCTCGCGTCGCGTCGTCGGTCGCCCGGTGCGCCTCCACCGGCGGTGCGATGCCCAGGTCGGCGCGCGTCGGCCCCTTCGGTCCGGCCTCGCCGAGATCGATCTCGGAGCCGGTTCGTCCCGTGCTGGAGTTGCCGCTGGCCTGATGCTCTTTCGAGGCTGAAACTCCATGTTCAGAAGCGTTGTCGATCCCGTCGACGATCCTGTGCTGCTTGACGACCGCTTCTTCGGCCGCGTGGCCCTTCTCGCCGAGCAGACCGTCGCGGCGGGCAACATCGGCGTCCTTCGACGCGGAACCGCGGTCCAGCGCGTCGGCGTCCTTTTTGGCAGCGCCAGTCGGGCCTTGCCGGGTGCCGCCGGTCTGGCCGGCGCCGGGCTGGTCGGCACCGGCCGCGACGTCAACCTTGTTGCCGGCCTCCGCGCCTTGCGGCGAGTTGTCGGCGGACTGCGCCTTGCCGGCCGCCAGCATGCTAGCATCCGTTTCCGGCGCGTGCGTGTCCGGGCGCGCGGCCTGCGACGGCGGCACGCTGCTGCCGGTTCCGGGGCCGGGACCCTGCGGCGGCGCGCCGTTCTCGACCGGACCCGAACCGTCCGCGCCGCCGTTGCTCCGGTCCCCGTCGTCCGACAGAAGCGTCGTGGGACCGCCGAACGGAGCGGACAGGTGGCGATCGATCTGCGGGCCCACCCGGACGCTCGCGCCCTCCCCACGCTCGAAGGCGTCGATGATCTCTTCGAGCCGTTCGGGCGTCAGGTCCTCGAAGGTATCCTTGAAGATCATCACCATCGGCGCGTTCACGCACGCGCCGAGGCACTCGACCTCCTCCCAGGACAGCGTGCCAGCCTTGTTCAGATGGAACTGATCGTGATGGATGCGCTGCCGGCAGACGTCCTTGAGCTCGTCAGAGCCGCGCAGCATGCAAGGAGTCGTGCCGCACACCTGGACGTGCGCCCGCGTGCCGACAGGCTTCAACTGGAACTGCGTGTAGAAGGTCGCGACTTCGAGCACGCGGATCAGCGGCATCGCCAAGCGGTCGGCGACATGCTCGATCGCCGCCTTCGTCACCCAGCCGTCCTGCTCCTGCGCGCGCATGAGCAGCGGAATCACTGCCGACTGCTGACGCCCTGCCGGGTAGCGACCGATCGTCCGCTCGGCCCAGGTCTCGTTTTCGGTCGAGAAGGCGAAAACGGCAGGCTGAACGGTGTCTTCCGCGAGACGTCTGACGGACATCGAGGTTGGTTCGCTTCTAAACTGCGATGCTGGCCGGGTTCTAACACAGGCTCCTCAAAAGGCCAGTGATGGAAGGCCGCAGGAGGCCTCAGCTCGGATGCGTTCGCCTCGAGCTCAAGCGTCGCCGAAGAACGCCTTCACGGCGACCGTGAAGCCTGGCGGGGACAGCTCGATTTCACCGTCCAGAACGATGCGGGTCATGATCTCGCCTTCCGCCGCGCCGCGACGGTGATGCACGACGGAGCGCCGCTCCGGGTAGACCAGGAGGTAATGCTGGACGGACGGAAGACCGAAATACTCGATCAGCTTATCGCGTCCGTCCCGCGTGCCGCTGCCCCGGGAAACCACCTCGACCAGGACGATGGGCGCTGCTAACCAAATCGCATCGTCATCTTGCGGTTCGCATTGTACGGACACGTCAGGAATGCGAGAGTTCTGGTCGCCTGTTTTCGTTCCGACGCCATCAAGGAACGCTCTGCAAGGTAGGTTAGCGACGGCTATGGCGCGGCGAAACTCGACCCACACGAAACCCTTCGTGTCTGTATGCCGCGGCGTCTGCGGAGCCATCATCTTCATAGGAACGCCGTCGACCAACTCCCAGCGTTCGTCGTCGTCCCGCTCAACGCACCATTCGACGAACTCGTCGATCGTCATCCGCTTGTCCGGGTTCGGCAGGGCGCTCACGGCCGTCCCTCAACTTTCCAGCAAAGCTTCCACGGTGACCCGCAGACCGGGCGGCGACAGGTCGACCGTCCCATCGCGCCCGAGGATCGTGGTGGTGATCGGCTCATCCGCCGACGCGCGGCGATGGTGGACGACGCGGCCGTCGTCGAAGACGACGAGGTAGTGGAGGATGGACGGAACGGCGAAGTAGTCGATCAGCTTGCGCTCGTTGTCGCTCCGGACGCTCGACGGCGACACGACCTCGACCACGACGATCGGGTTCGGCGCGAAGACCTTTTCGCCATCGTAGGGACCACAGTGGACCACCGCGTCGGGCTCGCGGACGGTGCGATCCGAAACCCGAACGCTGACGCCGTCCGGGAAGGCGCGGCAGTCGTGCAGGCCGGCGTTGCGAAGACCGTTCCGAAGAGCAAGCCAAGCGGACGCTTTCCGTTCCGCGTGGCTGACGCGCTCCGACTGCAACCGCAGCGGCACGCCTCCGACGAGTTCGTAGCGCTCGCCATCGTCCCACGTCTCGGCCCAGGCGAAGAATTCCTCGGCCGTCATGTCGGTGCGGGCTGCGGGGTTCGCGCTCATGCAGCGACCCTAGCACGGGTCGCGGGGGGCCCCCGCACCCCGGGGCCGAGACCCCCCCCAAACGCGCGGCCGCCCGCAAAAACCC